>JAEEVE010000112.1 GCA_016290765.1 Muribaculaceae bacterium | reverse complement strand
GGCCTGAGCATAGGCGGCGTTAATCGATGCAACAAGTGCATCGGATTGCTGTGCTGCTGATGCCAATGCGATGACCATGCTTGCCATCAACAAGGCTTGTCTGATAGTTTTCATTGTGATTATTTTTTATGGGTTGATATGTTCGTCGCGATAGTCGCGCTGCAAAGGTATCAAAAACACATGTAATTTCAAAGCATTTTGTGCCGTTTTTTTAGACTGTTTCACTCCAGATGTGTCCAGTAGCCGTTGGTTGAATGGTTATAAATAATATCCCGCCGAAAAACTTCAGCGGGATATTATTTTGAATGGTGCGCCTGATAGGACTCGAACCTACACAACCGGAGTTACTAGATCCTAAGTCTAGCGCGTCTACCAATTTCGCCACAGGCGCTTGTGTTGCGATTTGCGGCTGCAAAGGTAATACTTTTATTTGAGATGAAGGCTCAGTGAAGTGAGATTTTTTCTATTTTTCGTGATTTTCCCTGAAAAGTCGCGATTTTTTTGTACCTTTGTAGGTTCATTGCCAAAATAGTGAATTAAACGATATGAACGACGATAACGAAAACCTGGACCCCATCGACGAGCAGTTGCCCGAAGACATAGACGGCGCGAATGATGCGCAGGGCGGTGATGATCAACCCGCCGGGCACTCGTCTTACCAGGTGCCTAAGGACAAGAAACTCCAGCTCTCGGGTATGTACGAGAACTGGTTCCTAGACTACGCCTCATACGTCATCCTCGAGCGTGCCGTGCCGCACATCGAGGACGGCTTTAAACCTGTGCAGCGACGCATCATGCACGCCATGAAGGAGGCCGATGACGGTCACTTCAACAAGGTGGCGAACCTGGTGGGTCTTACCATGCAGTACCACCCCCACGGCGACGCGAGCATCTACTCGGCGCTTGTCCAGATGGGGCAGAAGGAACTGCTCATCGACACACAGGGTAACTGGGGTAACATCCTCACCGGCGACGGCGCCGCTGCGGGCCGATACATCGAGGCGCGACTCAGCGAGTTTGCGCTCGACGTGGTCTATGACGCCAAGGTCACCGACTGGGGGCTGAGCTATGACGGCCGCAAGCGCGAGCCGCTGACCTTGCCCGCCAAGTTCCCGTTGCTGCTGGTGCAGGGTGCCGAGGGTATCGCCGTGGGTCTGTCGTGCAAGATTTTGCCACATAACTTCAACGAGGTGATTGACGCTGCCGTGCATTATCTGCGCGACGAGGAGTTCCACCTCTATCCCGACTTCCAGACGGGCGGATATATCGACGTGAGCCACTACAACGACGGCGAGCGCGGAGGCAGTGTGCGCGTGCGCACCAAGATTGAGAAACTCGACAACAAGACGCTCGTGGTGCGCGACGTGCCTTATGGCAAGACTACCGGCACCCTCAAGGAGAGCATCGTCAAGGCCAGCGAGAAAGGCAAAATCAAGGTAAAACGCGTTGACGACCTCACCAGCGAGAACGCCGAGATCAGCGTGCAGCTGCAGCCCGGCACATCGAGTGATATCGCCATCGATGCACTCTATGCCTTCACCGACTGTGAAATCAGCATCTCGCCCAACTGCTGCGTCATCAAGGACGAGAAGCCGCAGTTCCTCACTGTGAGCGACGTGCTACGTTTCAGCGTGGACCGCACCAAGGATATCTTGCGCCGCGAACTCGAGATCAAGCGCGGTGAGACCATGGAGACGCTGCTTGCCGTGTCGCTCGAGAAAATCTTCATCGAGGAGCGCATCTACAAGGACCGCCAGTTTGAGCAGGCGCGCGACCAGGAAACCGCCATCGCCCATGTCGACAAGCGCTTGGAGCCTTTCAAACCGCAGTTCTTCCGTGAGATTACCACCGACGACATCCTCAAGCTGCTTGAGATACCGATGAAGCGCATCATCAAGTACAACGCTGAGAAGGCCGACAACTACATCGCCACCCTGCACGACCGCATCAAGGACATCGACGACAAACTCGCCCACCTGGTCGAGTACACCATCGACTGGTTCTTGGGGCTCAAGGCGAAGTACGGCCACAAGTACCCGCGCAAGACCATCATCCGAGAGTTTGACAACATCGTCGCGTCGAAGGTCGCCGAGGCCAATGAGAAGCTGTACATCAACCGCACTGATGGCTTCATCGGCATTGGAGCCAGCATGAAGAAGGATGAGTTTGTCTGCCCGTGCAGCGACATCGATGACATCATCATCTTCTACAAGGATGGCAAATACAAAGTCATCAAGGTCGCCGATAAGATTTACGTGGGTAAGAATGTGCTATACCTCAACGTGTTCAAGCGCAACGACTCGCGTACCATCTATAATGTGCTCTACCAGGATGGCAAGGGCGGCACCATCTACATGAAGCGCTTCGCCGTCACCGGCATCACCCGTGACCGTGAGTATGACCTCACGCAGGGCAAGCCGGGCAGCAAGGTGATGTGGTTCAGCGCCAACCCCAACGGCGAGGCCGAGGTGTTGCGTATCACCCTCAAGCCCAAGTTCCGCCTGAAAGTGCTGCAGTTTGACGTTGACTTGGGCGAACTAGCCATCAAGGGCAAGACCACGCGCGGCAACATGGTCACCAAGAACGAGGTACACCGCATCACGCTCAAGGAGCGCGGTGCCAGCACTTTGGGCGACCGCGAGGTGTGGTTCGACCCAGACATCCTGCGCATCAACTACGAGGGTCACGGACGTTCGTTGGGTCTCTTCGGCGGTGATGATCGCATCCTGGTCATCATGAAGACCGGCGACTTCTACACCACCACCAGCGAGGCGACCAACCACTATGATGAGGGCATCCTGCGCATCGAGAAGTACGTTGAGGGCAAGGTGTGGACTGCTATTGTCGACGATGCCGACCAGGGCTACCTCTATATCAAGCGCTGCACCCTTGAGGACAACAACAAGCGGCAACGCATGATTGGTGAGAACCCCGACTCACGCCTGCTGTACTTGACCGACGAGCCCTTGCCACGTTTTGAGGTGAAGTTTGGTGGCGACGATGCCGAGCGTGAACCACTCATCATCGATGCCGACGAGTTTATCGGCACCAAGAGCTTCAAGGCCAAAGGCAAGCGCATCAGCAATTATACGATTGATTCGGTTACCGAGATCGAGCCGCGCGAACTGCCGCAGGATGAACTCCCTGAGCCTGGCGATGATGAGCCCTCATCTGACGAACCTACCGAGGAGGGCATCAGCCAGCAGCAGGTCATGGACCGCCTCACCGGCCAGCAACGCCTCTTTGAAGACGATTAAGGGATCCCCTTAACCCCCTGGAGGGGGAACTAAATATACCTATCCCTAACTCCCCCTAAGGGATATACACCCCCCTTTAGGGGGGCTTGGGGGGACATTATTTTTCAAATGAAAAAGTTCTTCATATTTCTCATCTTGTCCCTGCCGGCATTGTTGTCGTGGGCAGATTCTTCGGCCAGTGATTCGGTCGCCGATGTGCAGCGTCCTGTCACCGCCATGTTCACAGCCGAAGCGGGCTACGGCCGTGTACTCGATTCTTACCTCACGCCCATCACCTACACGGGCTGGCACACAGGACTGGGCTTTGAACACAACCAGGCCTGCGGTTTCAACCCTGAACAGTGGCAGCGGCAGTTGTCATTGGGTGTCGTTTATGACAATGTCGATAACTCCGTGGGCAATAACACCATGCACCACTTGCGTGGCACGGCTCGGTGGGCGTTGATGAGGCGATGGGGATGCGTGTTCACACCCAATCTGACGCTCATGGGCGGTGGCATGACATGGCTGCAGGGCGGCATGATTTATAACGCCGCCAATAGCAACAACCCCGTCAGTGTCAAGGGGCACTGGACGCTGGGCTTGCAAGGCATTGCACAATATGAATTCAAGATGGGACGCATACCCGTCTATCTGCGATATCAGGCCGCCTTGCCCGTGGCGGGGGTGTGGTTCTCGCCCGAGTATGACGAGAGTTTCTATGAGATTTACCTGGGCAACCACCGCAATCTGATGCAGGTGGGGTGGTGGGGTAACCGCTTTGACCTTGACCACCAGCTTACAGCCGATTTTCGCTTGGGCGGTACCATCCTGCGCATTGGCTATCATGGCACTTTTGAACGCTCGTGGGCCAACCACCTCAACACTCACATCACCACCCACGCCATCGTCATCGGCATCGGTGGAGAGTTCCTCTCACTCAAGCGCTAAACCCTCACACTTAGGACAAATCGGTCTATTGAATCCCCAATCCCACTATCGCCATAAGTTTCAACAAAACGACCAATAATGAGCGACGACAATAATAAAGAAACACGAGTTGTGACCTCTCACGACATTCATCTTGACGGCGATTATGCCACTTGGCTAGCCGAGCTGAAGCATCGCTATCGCTCAGCGCAAGTCAAGGCGGCGGTTCGCGTCAATGGCGAGAAGTTGCTTTTCAACTGGCAACTGGGACGCGACCTTGTGATCAAGAAAGCGGAGCAACGTTGGGGCGCGGGCGTGGTGGAGCAAGTAAGCCTCGACCTGCAACGCGAGTTCCTGGGCGACAAGGGATTTGCTTCCAGCAACCTTTGGTATATGAAGAAATGGTACGAATTTTATGCCACAGAGGCAGCCGAGCAAAAACTCCAACGACTCATCGAAGAAATACAACTAACTAATAGCCAAATAGATAAAAAACTCCACCAAGTTGGTGGAGAAATTGACACACCAAAACTCCACCAGGCTGGTGGAGAAATAGCATTTCCACTGCCCTTTGCATTAGTGCCATGGCGACATCATGTGGAGATTATCACTAAATGCAAATCCATCGATGAGGCACTGTTCTACATAGGCAAAGCCATTGAGCAAGGGTTAAGTCGCGCGGCACTGATAAACTGCATCAAGGCTGACCTCTACAAGCATCAAGGCAAAATCCTCAACAACTTCCCCGAACATCTTCCGGTATTGCAGAGCCAACTCGTGCAGGAAGTGCTCAAAGAGAATTACGACTTCGGCTTTGCCACTGTCGGGCACGAAATCTACAGTGAGGCGGAACTGGAAGACGCGCTCACGAGCAACGTCACCGCTTTGTTGCTAGAGATGGGTACTGGATTTGCTTTCATCGGACGACAAAAGGAAATACTTGTTGAAGGACGGTCACGCAAGATTGACCTGCTTTTCTACCACATCAGGCTGCGGTGCTACATCGTGTGCGAAATCAAGATCAAGCCGTTTGAAACCGAATTTGCCGGCAAACTCAACTACTACGTCAACGCCGTTGATGAGTTGATGAAGGCAGATGACGAGAACCCCACCATCGGCTTGCTCATCTGTTCGGACATGAACCGGACTGATGTGCAATGGTCGTTCCGTGGCATCAGTACGCCAATGGGCGTGGCGACTTACAACAACATTCGCATCAAGGATGCCCTGCCCACCGGCGAGCAACTGCGCAAGCGCATGGAACTGCTGCAAAAAGAGCTGCATGAAACCAAGCGATTGATGAACAATACAAAATTAGACCTAACGAGTTGACTACGATTTATAGCCAACTGAGATTGGATGCCGACATAATAACCAACTCGTGAGTGGTGCTCGCGAGTTCACAAAAGACTGAGCGACTATGCCAGACGACAAGAAATATAATGACAGTTTTTGTCCCAAGCCAATAGCTGACCTTATTGATGGGAAGCATATTTTTGTCATTCCCTCATTTCAGCGTGGCTATCGTTGGGAAGAAAAGCAGGTGCTCGATTTGTTAAACGACATCAAGCAGTTTGCTGATAACGGTACGTCAAGCAGTGACAGTTATTTTTTGCAGCCGGTGGTTGTAAAACGAACTGTTTCCGATGGGAATGAAGCTTGGGAAGTGCTTGACGGTCAACAACGACTTACCACATTGTTGCTCATACTGAAACGTCTGATGAGAAAATTAGGCGAAGATGACAAGGCATTGCTTGAGCCACAAATATACGAGCTGCGATATACTAATCGTCCTCAACTGAACTTAGACTCGCCTGATGCAAAGCAAAATATCGACAGTTTTTACCTCAGTGAAGCAAAACGTGTTATAGACAAATGGTTCGACGAACAAACTGTGGCTCGACAAAGTTTCAGTAACTTTATCAATTCGCTACTATATAATGTTCCACGGCAGGTGAAAATCATTTGGTATGCCTTGCCCGAGAGCGATGACGATTTGTCAAGCATTCGCATCTTCAACCGCTTAAATAAAGGAAAAATCAGCCTAACCAGTTCGGAACTTATCAAAGCCTTGTTCATCATGGATGAAGAACGGCGTTCGAACGGTAGCACTTTGCCTGCCGAGCAACTTGCCATGGAATGGAATGAGATGGAGCGCAAATTCCAAGACAATAGTTTCTGGTATTTTATCGCCAATAATCAGTGCGACTATATTCAGACACGCATTGATTTGCTCTTTGACTTCGTGACTGGCCGAGGCGAGAATGCCGATAGTGACTACTCCTATCGTCGTTTCCAAAATCTCTACGACTATTCACAAGGAACAGTCAAGGCGCTTGACGAATGTTGGGAAAACGCTAGAATCAAATCAATGGAAGACGCTTGGCTGCAAGTGAAGCGCACCTTCGACCGTCTTGTGGCTTGGCACGATGATAATATGTATTACCACTACGTTGGTTTTCTTGCTCATCAAGGCAAAACTCCGCTTGAAATCTACAACGCCATCGCAGCCGATAAACAAGAGCGTCGTATGTCAGACCCTACTCACGAATGGACTGTTGATGACACCGAGTTATCGCTCAAGTCACTCATCATGGAGACATCATTCAAGAAACCCGGTCAACACGAGTATCTCGCACCTGTCGATGTTGACGCATTGGAATATGGCTCGGAATACGTGGCTCGTCTTCTATTGCTTTTCAATGTGGAATTTTGTCGCCAAAGCCGAAACACTCGTTTTGCTTTTGATCGCTTCCGCACAACACCATGGGACGTGGAACACGTAGATTCGCGCAACGAGTCATCGCTGCAAACGCCCGAGGACCGCAAGCGTTGGCTCGAGGGCGTGAAGTTTATTCTTGACATTGAGAGCAAATCAGCTTTTTCACGCAGCGATCGCGCTCAAGAACTGCTTAACCGTTGTGCAGAATTGCTTGCTAAATCGTCTGACGGAAAGATTGATATAGGCTACGACGGCTTTTATGCCGAAGCGGTTAAATACTTCTCGACTGATAGCAGGCACAATGAGAGTGACATTGACCTCGAGAAGATGGACAAGAACAATATAGGCAACTTGACCCTACTTGACAGTGCCACTAATCGTGAGTACAAAGACGCTCCATTCCCCTACAAACGTTACCTCATCATTGAATACGACAAGAGTGGCGAGCGTTTTATCCCCGTTTGCACCCGCAACTTGTTCTTGAAGTATTATAGTGACAGTAACACCGGTGCATCTCAACTTGACCTGATGCGCTGGAACGACCAAGACCGCACTTGCTACCTCAACGAACTCCACCGCATCATTGACCCGATATTAAACATCAAACGAAAAGCAAATGACACCACCGATGGAAACGAAGCTTGAAAAATTCTCATTCAATAGCCTAATCAAGGAGGTGAAGCATATCCGCATTCCCAAGATTCAACGTGACTATGCTCAAGGAAGGCGCAACAAGCGTGTGGACGAGATACGTCAGGTGTTTATTCACAGCTTGATGCAGGTGGTTAACGGCAACGTTGAGGCAACCGAGCTTGATTTTGTTTATGGCAGTGACAGGGACAATGCTTTTGAGCCTCTTGATGGACAGCAACGACTGACCACCTTGTTTCTATTGCATTGGATGCTTGGTTGTGATAATCTCAAAGACAGTCACAACAACTCAGTATTCACTTATGAGACTCGCAATACGTCGAAAGATTTCTGCAATGAACTTGTTAAACATGAGGCGACCCAGTTTATCCAAGAGGCACAGACCAAGTCCTTGAAAATATCAGACATCATCAAAAATCGCGATTGGTATAACTGGAGTTGGAAATTTGACCCCACTGTGCAATCAATGCTTGTGATGCTTGATGCCATCTACGATGAAATGAATTGGTCACTTGCCATTGAAGAATGTCGTGACCATCTCAATAATATTACTTTCAACCGCTTAAATTTGGGGCAGTTTGGTCTGTCAAACGAGCTATTCATCAAGATGAATGCCCGTGGCAAAGAACTTTCGGACTATGACAAGATGAAGTCCACCCTCGAAGAAGAAATACAACAACAAAAGAAAGAAGGAAAAGCCAATGTACAGATAGAATCAGATTGGCGCAAAATGATTGATAGTAATTGGATTGATTTGTTTTGGTCAAAGTATGCGCAAGGCAGCGATGATGATAATATGCTTCGTAATGCACAATTTGCAGAGCGGCAACTCAAGAAATTACTTCTCCGCCTGATTGCTGTTCAACTATTTGCAAAACGAGTTGAGGACAACGTACTATATGAAGCTACATATCGCCTTGATGAGCAATATCTTGACAACCTCATCTTTATATATCAAAACAGTCTGCTCAAAGAGCGTAGCGAAAAGTCAGAACCAAATCGCACAAGAATTGATTTTAACGAACTGATTCAAGATGTGAATGCCTTTATCTATAAAGATGGAGGCTCGTTCAAGGAAATCACATCATTGCTAAGTAGGCCATCGCATCTTGAAGATAATGATACCACGCTATTTGATTCTTTCTTAGCCCCAAGAGTTGGCAATGACACGGAACTGGTGTTTTTTGCTACACTTCTTTATCTGCGTCAGTTCCCTATACCTAATGACGAAGACGAAAGAAACAACTGGCTTCCTAATTTTGAAGAATGGGTCAAGTTAGT
>JAEEVE010000111.1 GCA_016290765.1 Muribaculaceae bacterium | reverse complement strand
TCACGATGGGCATGAGCAACACCATGGCCGAGAGTAGTAAGGCTACTAGCTGCGTCTTCGCAATGTTAGAGATGAGCAAGCCCAGCGACAGCGCCAGCAGGATGTAAAGCAATGAGATGGCCACAATCCACACTAGCGAGCCTTGCAGCGGCACGCCCAGCACAAATCGCGCCATGAGCAGGATGGTCACTAGGATGCCAAATGCCAGCACCAGATAAGGCACCGCCTTGGCAACGATAATCATCAACGGTCGCACGGGCGACACGAGCAACACCTCCATGGTGCCGCGTTCCTTCTCCTTGACTATCGAGATGCTTGTCATCATGGCACAAATGAGCATGAGCAACATGCCCATGATGGCCGGAACAAAGTTATAAGCACTTTTCATCTGCGGGTTGTAGAGCAGCTTGAGGTTCACCAACTGCGATTCAGCATTCAATAGGGTTTGAGTGGCATAATTGGTCCACTGTTGCGCCATGTTGGGGTCGCTGCCGTCAACCATCATCTGTAATGCGTCGCGCCGTGAGGCGAAGTCGCGGCCGAAGATGATGGCTAGGTCGGCTTTTTGATTGCGAATCATCTGCTCGGCCTGCGAAGGAGTCGCTACATTGGCGACAATAACGAAGTAATCGGATGCCGCCAGGCGGTCAACCGCTTGACGGGTCATGTGGTCTTGCTGCGAGGTGACAATGATAGTGCGCACGTTTTTCACATCGTTGGTAATGGCGAAACCAAAAATCAGCATCAGCGCCACGGGCATGCAGAAGAGGATAAGCATCGTGCGCTTGTCACGCAAGATATGGCGGGTCTCCTTGAGAACAAATGAGAGAAACTGTTTCATCGTCGTCAGTCGCTTGAACGTGTGGCCTGGCGGGCCAGATAGGTAAACACATGATCCATGTCGGGCTGGTTAAATTGTTGCTTGAGTGCTTGGGGCGTGTCCATGGCCACAATCTTGCCGTCGACCATGATGCTGATGCGGTCACAGTACTCGGCCTCGTCCATGTAGTGGGTGGTGACAAAAACGGTGATGCCCCGCGATGCAGCATCATAGATGAGTTCCCAGAATTGTCGCCGGGTGGCTGGGTCCACGCCGCCTGTAGGCTCGTCGAGAAACACCACACAGGGCTCATGAAAGATGCTCACCGTGAATGCTAGTTTTTGCTTCCATCCCAAGGGCAATGATGCCACCAGGTCGTGCTTGTGGTCGGCAAACTTGAGGCGCTGGAGCACCAGGTCGGTCTTGCGGGCAATCTCGTCGTCGGCCATGCCGTAGATGCCGGCAAAGAGGCGGATGTTTTCGGCCACGGTCAAGTCTTCGTAGAGGGCAAATTTCTGCGACATGTAACCAATGTGCCTCTTGATCTCCTCGTGCTGGGTGCAGATGTCGTAGCCTGCCACGGTGCCGCGTCCGCTAGTGGGTTGATTCAGGCCCGTGAGCATGTGCATTGCCGTGGTCTTACCGGCACCATTAGCACCAAGGAAACCGAAGATTTCGCCGCGCTTGACGGTAAACGAGATGTCGTCGACAGCATGAAATGTGCCAAAGGCCTTGACCAGATGCTCAACGACGATGACATTGCTGTCGTGTGTTACATTTTGTGCGTCATGTGTGATGCCGGGCGGGTTGAAGATGTCGGCAAAGCGGTCAAGTATCGCATCGGGTGAGTCAATTCCACGTAGCACACCCTTGTCAAGAAATGCAACACGCTCGCAACGGCGCACTTCGTCGAGGTAGGGTGTGGCTGCGACGATGGTGATGCCCCGCTGCTTCAGTCCCTGGAGCATGTCCCAAAACTCCTTGCGGCTCACGGGGTCGACACCGGTGGTGGGCTCGTCGAGCATGAGCACGCTGGGATTGTGCACCAGCGCACAGCACAAAGCCAGCTTCTGCTTCATGCCGCCCGACAACGCACCCGCCTTGCGGCGGTCAAACCGCTCAATCTGCGAGTAAATGGCCTTGACGGAATCATATCCCTCGTCGACCGTCGTGCCAAACAGGGTTGCAAAGAACTCCAAGTTTTCGTGCACGGTCAAGTCCTGGTAGAGCGAGAACTTGCCAGGCATGTAACCCACACGCCGACGGATGTCGTTCATCTGAGTCACCGTGTCAAAGCCATCGACAGCGGCGCTCCCCGCATCGGGCAGTAGCAGCGTGCACAAGATGCGAAACATGGTGGTTTTGCCCGAGCCGTCAGGTCCAATCAGCCCAAACACCTCACCGCGCTCCACGGCAAAGCTCACATCGTTCAGCGCCTGCACTGCACCGTAAGACTTTGAGATATGTTCAACCTCAATCGCGTTCATGTTTTTATAGCTTCACCTTTCCGTACATACCCATCTTGATGTTGCCATCGTTCACGACAGTGATTTTGACGGCATAGACCAGGTCGGCGCGCTCATCGTCGGTGACAATGGTCTTAGGGGTGAATTCCGACTTGCTCGAGATCCATGCGACGACACCGTCATAGGTGGTGCCTTGACCCTTGCCGTAGTCGGTCATCACCTTCACTTTCTGACCAACTTTTACGTGCTCGAGTTGAGCCGAGGTCAAGTAGGCACGCAGTGTCATTTGACGGATGTCTGCCATCTTGAATAGTGGCTTTCCCACGGCGACAAATTCTCCTCGCTCGACATACTTTTCAATCACAGTGCCGGTGATGGGGGCATGAATGACCGTGTTGGCTAGCTGGTCGTCGAGTTGGGCCTGCTGCACGTCGATGCTGGCCTGTTGTGAGTTGATACCTTCGATTTGCGCATCGATGCCTTTTCCTTGCTGCGCCAGGCTGGCATTGTTGCTGCGTATCTGCTCTTGCGTGGCGCTCAGTTGTCGCTCAAGTACACTGATTTGGTAATTCACCTCGTCGAGCTGCTTGCGTGGCACGGCGCCATCATTGACAAGCTCGGTGAAGCGTGTGCGCTCGCGCTGGGCATTGGCTATCTGCTGGCGGATGCTAGCCACTTGCCGCTCCAGGTCGAGCTGCTTGCTGGTGGTTGCGCCTTTTGAGGCTCCCAGTTGTCGCTTGTTGGCATCTAGTTGCGAGCGGGTGGTGGACAACTGCTCTTTTTGCAGTCGCAATTGGGTGTCGTCGATATTGCCTACCACATCGCCGCTTGTGAGTTCGTTGCCCTCCTGAGCGCTGAAGCTCTTCAGTTCGCCCGAGGCTTTGGCCGATATAGTGACCTCAGTTGCCTCGAAGGTGCCTGTAGCGTCAAATTCTTTCTCCTTGTTGCTGCAAGCGGTGAGTGACATCAACACGCATGCACATATCAGTATCTTTTTCATCGTCAGTTGTTTGTGGTGTATTTGAGTTCATAGATAGCCTTGAGCATTTCAATCTGATGTACGGCCTGCTGAACGCGTGCTGCATTCTCGGCGTTGATTTCCTTGATCAAGTCGTTGACATCGATGATGCCATGGGCAAGCTTGGATTCGGCTGCCTTGCGCACCGAGCTGCGCAGACCGATAATCTCCTGGTCGGTGGCAATCATCTGGCGGTAGCGCTCAATGTCCTCATTGCTTTGCGTCTGCTCCAGGTGTTGGTTAAACAAGAACACCTCGCGATTGTTCTCGGCGCTGGCGCGTTGCAGGGCAAGCTTGGCCTTGTCGCCACGACGGGTATAGAGTGCTCCCAGATTCCAGGTAAGCCGTGCGCCAATCATGCCATTGAGCGACCACTTGTGGCTCATCATGTCTTCAAACATGTTGTAGCCTGGATAGCCATAGAAACCCGATGCGAACACACTGAGTCGGGGCATCAGGTTGGCATTGAGCATACGCTCTTGGGCATCAACCAGGCGCAGTTGGGCATCGGCTAGGCGCAGCTCGGGGCGTGTGCCTGTGGTCGATGTTGCTGTCTCGCTGACATGGGGGCGCACAACCTCATGTACTTCCAGCCCACAAAATGCACTGAGCAGGCGTGCCAGCGTTTGCCGGCTCGCTTGTAGGCTTGCCAACTGCTGACTCACGCCCAATCGCTCGGCCTTGATGGCGTGATAGTCGCAGTCGGCTGCTGCTCCGCGTTTGCTGAGCGACTCCAGTTTCTTCTCACTGCTCTCCAATTGCCGCCGCAGGTCGCTGTTCAGGCTGATTTGCTCGTCGAGCAAGAGCAGGCCAAAGTACATCTCATTGACCCGCTTGCGCACGGTGTAGAGCGACACCTCGGTCTGCAGTGCCTGCACGGTACCTTGCTGGCGGGCAATGTCCTGCTGGGCACTGATGGTGCCGCCATCCCACACCGTCTGGTTCACGTCGATGCCCACACGATACTGGTCTTTCTTTAGTCCCTTGATGTCCAGCCCCATCTGGTCGAGCATGGCTTGCATCTGCTCGGGCCATGCGGCGACATCGCTCTGCAGGGTAGCTTGTGCCGTAGCGTTGACTTGTGGCAGCCATGCCTTGCCGAGGTTGCTCACCGTCAGGTCGGTTGTGCGGGCAATCAGGTCGCGCTGCTTGATGAGCGGATAGTTCTGCTCGGCAGCCTGTTGACATTGCTCCAGCGTGGTCTGAGACGATGCCAGCAACGCATAGCAACTGAGGCATAATGTGATGATATAAGTCCTTTTCATAGTTCTTGATGAGTTTCTGGGTGCAAAATTACATCTTATCGTCTGAGCAGCTATTACCCATAGAAACTAAATAATGGTCATTATGTACGATTTTCATAAAAAAGTAGGTTGTATTGGCAAAAATGATTATCTTTGTGGCCAAAATTATCTTATTATGGAAGAATTAAGACATCTGTCTTTGGAGCGTTTCAAACAAATGCTTGATCAGTCCAATCCGCAGCAGGTGCAGCATTACATCTCGCAGAATTTTGCCGTGGCCCGGCATGATCGTGTCGCTTCGTTTCAGTCACAGTTTGAGGGTGAACCCATCGTGATGGACGAAATGCGTATCCTGATTGTCTTGCAGGGGTCGGTAAAGCCTTATGTCAACTTGGTGGAACGGCATTTTCAGGCACACGACATCGTGTTCTTGGGCCCTAACACATTGGTACAGTTTAAAGATGCGTCGCAAGATGCTAGGGGAATGGGCTTGTCGATTAGCGATGAGTTTTTGGCAATGCTCATTGGCAACAACATTCCTCATGCTTTTGACGGGCATTTGAGGGATTTCCATTTTACCTTGCAGCCACACGAAGAAGTTTTCCTTGAGCACTTGCATCAAATGATTTACGAGTCGGTGCAGCTGTCATCACCCAATCTGCAGACGACGATGATGTTGATCAGTGCTTTCTTGTGGCACATTGATGGGCTGTGGAATAGTCGCAAGAGCGATACTCGCACGGCACAGAGCCGAGAGCAGCGTGTGTTTGCCGACTTCATGCAACTGGTGGCGCGATATGCCACTAGCCAGCATCACATCAATTTTTATGCATCGCAGTTGTGCCTGTCGCCACGCTACATGAGTGCTATAATAAAAAAGGTAAGCGGCAAGGCGGCAAAGCAATGGATTGACGATGCACTGGTGGCGCGCATCAAGGTGGCGCTGCGTCACACCGACAAGCAGATGGCACAAATCAGCGATGAAATGAATTTTCCCAACAACAGCTTTTTCAACAAATACTTTAAGCGCCTTACCGGCCTCACGCCTGGGCAGTATCGAAGCACTTGACGGGCCTATATTGACAGTTGCATGAAGTTGTCAATAACCATGTCACACAGGGGCTGGATAGTCTCGCGGGGGAGGGTGGTGGCGAGGCCGATGACGGTGGCACCCGAGGCACGGCCAGCACCCAGGCCTTTGAGCGAGTCCTCAAACACCCAGCAATCGTGGATGTCCACACCGATGAGCTGGGCCCCCAGCAAGAAGCACTCGGGGTTGGGCTTGGCATGGCGCACCATGTCGCCAGTGACGATGGTCTTGAAGTGGCTCCTGAAGTCGGGGTGCTGGCGAGCGAGCGACGCCATCTTGTCGTCGTCGCTGCTGGTCACTACGCAGGCGGGGATGCCGGCATGGTTAAGGCGGTCGACAAACTCCATTGCGCCGTCAAAGAACTCATACTTCATCGTGCGCTGGAAGTTCAGAAGCATCTCGGTCACTTGTTGGCGAATTTTGTCGTTAGGGTAGTGGTCGTGCAGTATCTCAAAGAGGTTCGACCCCTTGATGACGTGTGCAAAGTTGGGAATGCCAGTGGGGAATTTCTCCTCCACAGCATTCCAGAACCCAGTGTAGATGTCCTCGGAGTCGAGCAAAACCCCGTCCAAATCAAACAATGCTCCTTTTATCTTCTTCATCGGTCAGTTTTTATTTGGATGCAAAGGTACATATTTTAGCTGAAACTAAAAAATCATCCGCCCCACTAGGGACGGACGATTTGCTTCAAGTTGTGCTAGTTACATCATTTTTCCTTCGGAGTGTCCTTCAGATCGACTCCAGCAGCTTTGACTGCCTCCATCACCTTCTTCATCATCAGCTCTTCGAGATTGACGTTCTCAGAAGCCTTCTTGCCAGCTTCATCAAATGCCTTCTTGGCATCCTCGCCCTTCTCGGTGTAGTAAGCCTCGAACTCCTCTTGCAACGAATTCATCGTCTTCTCAAGATTCTCTTGAGCAGCCTTATCGGTGAAGTCGGTTTCGTCAATGGTCTGCACCAAGTAGTCAACACATGCCTTGGCATCCTTCTCAGCATCACCAGTAGGCTTTGGAGCCTCGGTCATCTTCTCGGTCTTGGGAGCCTCTTCGCCATTGGCGTTAGCGTTGTCGGTAGCGGCTTTGTCGGTGCAGCTGAAGAACGAAAGTGAACACAGTGCAACAAGCATCAATAAGTACTTTTTCATAAATGTAATGTGGTTTTAAAGTGAATAATTGTTACCAATCACCCTACAAAGGTAGGCAATCTTTTTGATTTGTCAAACTTTTTTGAACTTTTTTACTCACTTTCTTCTTTTCCCACACGCCAGTGATGGTCAAATGCACCATATTTGTCATGAGCGGTCCAGTCATCGTCAACGACAAAGGAGTCGTAGTCGACATCCTCGAGCAGCTCGCCCATGCACCAGATATGCGACTTGTCACGGCTGTAAAAACCTTTCCAGTTGCCATCGTATGTTTTGGGGTCGGCAAGAGGCAGAATATCGCCAAAATAGTAGACATGGTTCTTGTCGACGGCATAAGTATGATCCTTGACCTTGAAGGTTGCCAAGTCTACACCTGCGATGTGGGTCGTGTCGAAATAAGCACATTGCGAGTCTTTTGCCCAGAAACTGTCATCCAGCCATTTGACAACCTTGAAGGTGTTCATGTCGACAACATGCATGGGAGAAGTCTTATAGTAATAGTCGTTCTTGTCGCGGAACAACGGGTACTTTTTGACTTCGAGAGTGGAAGGATCAGCTCCAGGAACTAGATCGCTCTTGAAATACACATGTTTGGCATCACGGCCCAACCAGTCGTTCACACTCTTGAAGGTCGCAGCATCAGCACCAGGCAAAGTATCGTACCGAGTGCCAAAACTGAAAGTCCAATACTTGAAGAACACATATTCGCCATCAGACACATATTCACCGCCTCGGCTGCATGATGCCATCACCAGCATCACGGATGTAATCAAAAACAATAACTTTTTCATATTATTCTAGTGTTTATGATGTATCAAAGGGGCTGTTTTATTCATTGGGTCGATAGATGTCGGCATCGACATCGGGCATCTTGGGAACCACAAGGTACTCTCCAACCAATATTTGTTGCATCTTAGTGCTCAGAGTCACAAGCAGATTATTGTTGGGATTATTTAGCACCATCTCTTGGGTTTCATACCCGAGATATTTGAATACTAACTTACTGTCACGAGGAATGCGGATGGCAAACTTGCCATCATTGTCGGTAGCGGTGCCGTGTTTTGTGCCATCCAACAGTACGGTCACGCCGATGAGCGGTCCCTTGTCGTTTTGATCGATGACTGTGCCCCTAACGATGATGGCGGTGGTGTCATTAGGTGCGGCGTCCACCAATGGGACATCGATTTGTTTTTGAGCGACAGTGTGCACCTGCTGCGTCTGGGCTTGCATGGGTGTGAGAGAGGTCGCACTGAGTGTGAGACCAGCCACAACGACAGCCTTGCCCAGAGCACCGCGAAGCCGCAACTGCCGCTCGATGTAGCGCATCTCGCTCTCGCATCGGGGACAAGTACCGGAGCATTCACCTTGATAAGTGCATTCGGCAGGCGTATATTCTATGCTGTTTGCATTGGCGATGTTTTGCCTAATTTGTCGCAGAGCCTCACAAGTCCTCTTCCCGTTCATATTTAATAGATTTTATGCCACAAAGTTACGAAATGTTTTTCATATATGCAAAAAAGCGACTGTTTTTCTAAATAGTCGCTTTTGCGGAAAGAGAGGGATTTTCTGCTTGGAAATCTGAAATATTTTCCATCTGATACACAATAACTTACATTTTCATAAAAGAGGGAAAATCCATGGTTAGTGTCCCTATACTGTCCCTAGAAAATAACTTATAAGCTACTTATATACAGTTAATTAATCTTTATTTCGCGTTCGATTGTTACACGACCATTTCTGATTCTGCCTTTTCTTCAAGCGTCTTTCGGATAAAGGCATTGATGGTGAGGCCAGCCTGCTTGGCAAGCATGGCAATTCTGCGGTGGATGGCTGGTGTTAGTCTTACATTCAGGGCACCCGAATAACTTTTATCCGGTTCTATACCCTCGTCGGCGCAATAGGCGAGATAATCGTCCACGGCCTCATGAAATGCCTCGGTCAGTTCCTTCACGCTCTCGCCCTCAAAGTTCACCAAGCCATTGATGCCTTCCACTTTTCCGTAGAAAACACCATCCTGTTCACTAAAAGCGACTGAGCCTAAATA
>JAEEVE010000110.1 GCA_016290765.1 Muribaculaceae bacterium | reverse complement strand
CAAAACACCGCTCAGAGAACTGTTCGATAAGACTTATTCCAATGATGTCAAAGAGCAATTTGGTCCCCTTATTCCGGGGTTGTTTGATTAATATTTAACTCGTCCCAATTTTAACGGGACACTAATGTTAATTGTTGTCTTGTTTCTCTTTTCAAGTGAGTCTTTAAATAGGGAGTTGACTTGGTCAACTCCCTAATCAGGTTCAATCCGCAGGGATTAGTCTTCCTTGACCTCCCAGCCGAGAGCTGATGCACCGAGGATGGCTGCGTCAGCCTCCTTCATCTCGCTGAAGAGAATCTTGACCTTACCACGCCACAGCGGCAGCACATTCTTCTCAAACGCCTCCTTGATGGGGTTCATAATCAAGTCGCCGCTCTTGGCAAGACCGCCAAAGATGATGAATGCCTCAGGAGCCGAGAATGCCGTGAAGTCGGCAAGTGCCTCGCCCAGAATCTTGCCCGTGTAGTCAAAAATCTCCTTGGCCAACTTGTCACCGGCCATAGCTGCATCAAACACGTCCTTGCTGGTGATGTCCTCGGTGTTCATCTCGCGCAACTTTGAGTCTTCCTTGCGTATCTCGAGGAACTCACGAGCCGTGCGCGCCACGCCAGTGGCCGAGCAGTAAGCCTCCAGGCAGCCCGTGCGGCCACAACCACACATGCGTCCGTTGTTGCGCTTCATGATCACGTGACCCAGCTCGCCGGCAAAACCATCATGGCCATAGACCATCTGTCCGCCTACGACGATGCCACTGCCAACACCAGTTCCCAAGGTAATCATGATGAAATCCTTCATACCACGAGCAGCACCATAGGTCATCTCACCGATGGCAGCTGCGTTGGCGTCGTTTGTCACCACACAAGGGATGCCAAACTTTTCTGAAATCTTGTCGGCCAGGGGAATGGGGCTAGGCCACGGCAGGTTGGGAGCACCCTCAATCATACCGGTGTAATAGTTGCCGTTGGGGGCGCCTATGCCGATGCCGTTAATCATGCCCGTAGCGCCAGCCGACTCCACCACGCGGGTGACCTCGGTGTATAGCTCGTCAACGTAGTCATCAAAATTGCTGTGCTTGCCAGTCTTGATTGAATCACTCGCAATCACATTGCCACGCGCGTCGACAATGCCAAAGGCGGTGTTAGTTCCGCCCATGTCGATGCCAATTACATAAGGTTTTGCCATAGTTTTTGGTGTTTTTTAATGAGTTATTTTTCTATTATATCAATTTGCCACAAAGGTAGACATAATGCGCCACATTTGCAAGCAAAAATCTTTTTTTTATTTTTTTTGTGGACATTTGTTCAAAAAGCACTATCTTTGTAAGATTGTTTGAACAAACTAGAAAAAAGCAATAACAATTAACCTATCCACAAAAAACAAAATGAAGAAGAAACTCATGACATTAGCAATGATGGCAGTAGTGCTGGGCTCGGGAGTGAGCCTGCTCACCGCCTGCAAGGACAATCTGAAAGACAATCCATTGCTGCAAGAGAGCACCCTACCCTATGGCGCGCCCGACTTTAGCAAGATTCAAGAGAAGGACTATCTTCCCGCCCTGGAGGAGGCCATCAAGCAAAAACGCGACGAGATCAACCAGATTGTTGAGAACAAGGATTCGGCAACATTCGAGAACACCATCCTGGCCTATGAGCAAAGCGGCAAGCTGCTCGACCGCGTGGGGCGTATCTTTTTCGCATTGGTTGAGGCCGATAAGACACCCGTCATCGGCGAGACCGAGAAGAAGGTGATGCCCATGATTACCGAGCTAGAAAACGACATCGCGTTCAACAAACCCTTGTTCGAGCGCATCAAGCAGGTCTATGACCGCGACCACGACAAGTTGCAGGGCGAAGACCAGAAACTGCTCGAAGAGGTTTACAAAGAATTTGTACGCAATGGCGCCTTGCTCGATGACAAGCAGATGCAGCGCATGAAGGAAATCAACCTCAAGATTGCCGATCTGCAACAGCAATGGGGCGACCTGGTGCCCGATGCCACCAACGATGCTGTGGTGTGGGTCGAGAAAAAAGAAGACCTGGCAGGCTTGAGCGAGGCCGACCTGGCACAGTGCGCCAAGGATGCCGAGAACCTGGGCAAGAAGGCGCCCTATGCCATCGTCATCGTCAACACCACCCAGCAGCCCCTGCTGGCAAGCCTTGCCAACCGTGACCTGCGCCGCAAGGTGTACGAGGCCTCTATCCACCGTTCTGATGGCACCAACAAGTATAACTCCTACCCACTCGTGGTCGAGATTGCCAAGCTGCGTGCCGAGCAGGCCGAGCTCATGGGCTACAAGAACTTTGCAGCCTATTCGCTCGAGAACACTATGGCTAAGACGCCCGAAAACGTGTATGCCTTCTTGAAAAACCTGATTGCCGCTTACAATCCCAAGGCCGAAGCCGAGACCAAGGCCATCGAGGCCTATGCCCAGAAGACCGAAGGCCCAGAATTCAAACTTGAGCCTTACGACCGGTTCTACTACAGCGCCAAGATGAAGAAAGAGATGCTCGACATCTCGGACGACGAGGTCAAGCCCTACTTCAATGTCGACAGTGTACTCATCAATGGCGTCTTCTTTGCCGCCAACAAGGCCTACGGCCTCACCTTCAAGGAGCGCACAGACATCCCCACCTATCACCCCGACATGCGGGTGTTTGAGGTGCTCGATAAGGAAGGCAAGCCCAAGGCACTGTTCTATTGTGACTACTTCCGTCGCCCCACTAAGCGCGGCGGTGCCTGGATGGACGGCTTCGCCAAGCAGAGCCGCCAGCGCAACCAACTGCCCATCATCTACAATGTGTGCAACAACGCCAAGGCTCCCGATGGACAACCCTCATTGCTCACCTGGGACGAGGTGACCACCATGTTCCATGAGTTTGGACATGCCCTGCACGGCATCCTCTCGGACTGCCAGTACAACTACTTAAGCGGCACCTCGGTGGCACGCGACTTTGTCGAGATGCCCTCGCAGTTCAACGAGTCGTTCGCATCGATTCCCGAGGTGTTTGACAACTATGCCCGCCACTACCAGACTGGTGAGAAGATGCCTGCCGAATTGAAGGAGCGCATGCTTAAGAGCATCAACTTCCAGTCGGCCTACGCACTGGGCGAGAACCTGGCCGCTACATGCGCCGACCTGGCTTGGCACATGCTTGCTTCAAAGGATGTCCCCACGGCTGACAAGGCTGCCGAGTTCGAGACCAATGCTTTGAAGGAGATTGGCCTGCTGAACCCGCAGATTCCACCCCGCTACTATACCAGTTATTTCAACCACGTTTGGGGCGGTGGCTATGCAGCCGGCTATTACAGCTACTTGTGGACCGAGGTGCTCGCCGTGAACATTGCCGACATCTTTGCCAAGCGCGGCGCACTGGCTCCCGAGACGGGTCAAGCCTTCTGCGACCAGGTGCTGAGCCGCGGCAACACCGGTGACCTGATGAAGATGTTCAGCGACTTCACCGGTATGGATCAGCCCGACGCCAGCGCCCTGCTCAAGGCAAGAGGATTATAGGCTGTCTCCCTTCCTATAGGGCCCTTAAACGAGCAACCGCGAGATCTATAGATTTCGCGGTTGCTTGTTGTTTGCGATGTGTCAGCGGGGAAGAAAGCGGCGGATGTGGCTGACCTTGAAGATCCAACAGGTGTTTTGCTCGAGGCTGCGCTTCAGAGGCGACATGCCGCCTGTCTCGACATGGTCGCGCCCCATGGTGACGATGCCATATACCTTGCCGTCGCTGATGACGGGGCAACCACTGGAGCCATGCGTGATGCGATCGACCGTCGAGATGCGCCGGTAGCCTTCATCGTCTTCCTCTATGAGTACCAGGCATTGTGTGTCGACCTGCTGCAGGCCCTGTGGCAACCACTGCCAACAAATCACTTCCAGTTCATCGAGCGGCTCGGCATCCTCCTCTGCGAACGATAACGGACTTTTCAAGCCTGGAATAGGATAAAGTGCCACATCATATCCGCGCTTGTCTGTATCGGGGAATTGGCGGGGTATCCACAACTCATGCTGTAAAGGATGCCAGTCGTTGCCGTTGCGCACATAATAGGTCTGAACCATGTTCAACACATGGCCCGCAGTGACCAGATAACCATCGACGCAGAATGCCGTGCCGGCAAACGAGCGTTCGTCACCACACTTGCGGAAGATGGGCATTACATAGTGGGATAGCATCTAGAATTTGATTTGAAGGCGGGCATTGATTTGGCGGCGGGTCAGGTAGTTGGGCACAGCATACTGCATCTCATTGACGTCAGTGACCCAATAGTAACTGCTCACGTTACTGATGTCGAAGATGTTGAACACGTCCACGCCAAGCCAAATGCTCTTGAAATGGCTCAGGAATCCTGTAGCTGGACGATGCTCGGGACCGACGAGCATAAAACTCAACCCTACATCGACACGCTTGTAGGCGGGCTGACGGAAGTAGGCCTGGTCGCGCGTCATGCGCGGTGCAGTGGTGGGTAGACCATCACTGATGATGCCCTTGAGGCTGAATTTGAGCCGAGGTACAGCGGGGAAATAGTCGGTGAAAAATACTGCCACGCTGTAACGCTGGTCGGTGGGTCGCGGCACCTTCACGCCATTGAGCGTCTCCTGCGTTTTCATCAGCGAGAAGCTGAGCCACGAGTCGGTGCCCTCGACAAACTGTCCAAAGAGCTTCATGTCGATGCCGGCGATATAGCCATTGCCCTGATTGATGCCAGTATAGACCATCTTGAGGTTGTCGACCTCATAGGGGATGATGTTTGACAGATTCTTGTAATAGAGCTCGGTGGTGAACTTAAAGGGCCTGTTGAGCGCGCGGAAGCTGTAGTCACCGCCGATGATGGCGTGTATGCTGCGCTGGCTCTTGATCTCGTGGTTCAGAGCGATGTAGGCATTGCCCAGCGAGTCGATTCGCTCCATGCGGTACTCCTTGTAGAAGGGCGCCTGGTAATAGAGACCTCCAGCCAGTCGCAACGAGAAGCGGTTGTTGCGCTCGGGCACGAAACCGATGCTGAAGCGTGGCGAAATGAGCGTCTCCTTGTTGAAATCCCAGTAGCTCACACGCACGCCACCGTTTATTGACCACAGCCCGGCACTGGACATGAGCTTGTAGGTGTCTTGTACAAACACGGCAAATCGGGTGGTGTTCAGGTCATGATTTGAACGCTGGTTATAAATGACGTTTACCTCGTTGGGAATGTGCGGCAGCGAGTAACCCGCCGAGTCACGCCATTGCCACTCACTGGAACGGTCGTAGATGCTCTCACGTCGCATCGACACGCCATAGCTCAAGTTATTGTTATTGATGCCCGTATTGCCCTTGAGCGACACGTCGAAGACATTGAGTTTGAGACGGTTGCGAGCATGCTCGTGATATTTGCCCACACCCAGCTCTCCACCAACACCATCCTCGCCGCCAGTACCAGCCTCGTCGAGCCAGTACTCACCATGGATGTCATAGGATACCAATTCGTTGGTCTGGTAGCCCGATGCCTGCAAGGTAAAGTCGTTGCCCTTGTTCAGGCGGTAGTTAAGTGACAAAGCTCCGAAATAGGTATAAAACTTGTCACGTTCCTGACCGTCGAAGTAGACCTTGAAAGACTTGGCGTAGGTCGATGTACCAAAGCTAGTCTCGCGATTGGCAGGAACAAATCGGTAGTTGTTCAACGCGATGTTGCCCAAGAACGACACGCGAAACTTGTCGCTAGGCTTAAACACCATGTAGGTCTGATAATCAAAGTATTGCGGGTCATATTCACCTTTGCTCTCGAGCGAGCCCAATAGAGACGAGTTGCGCTTGTAGCGCGCGCCGTGCATCATTGAGAACTTCTTGCCACCATAGCCCAACATCAACGTGCCGCCTTGCAGGCTGGCCGAGATGGCACCCTCGAAGGCCTCTGGGTCGCGATAGGTAATGTCAAGGACCGACGACATCTTATCACCATACTCAGCATTGAATCCTCCTGTCGAGAACTCCACCTTCTGCACCATGTCGCCATTGATGATACTCAGACCCTCTTGCTGGCCACTGCTGATGAGCTGGGGGCGATATACCTCTATACCATTGATATAGACACTGTTCTCGTCATATGAGCCACCGCGCACCATATATTGTGACGACATCTCGTTCTTGCTGCTCACGCCCGCCATGGTGGTAAGCACATTCTCAACGACATTGCCACTGGCACTGGGTGTAATGCTAGTTTGGCTCACATCAATTCCCTGCATGGAATTGGTCTGCTTTTTATACTCGGTGACGGTAACCTCAGTCAGTTCGTGGGTTTTCTCGTAAAGTTTAGGATTGAGCTGGATGGTTCCCTCGGGCTTGATAAGCTGGCGTGTGACTGTGCTATAGCCCATGCATGAGAACTCGACCATAATGGTGTCGGACTTGGCCACCGAAACCTCATAGATACCTTTCTCGTTGGTGTTAACACCGATGGCTGTACCCAAAATTCGCACTGTGGCAAACTCAATGGGCAGTCCGGCGTCATCAACGACCTTGCCGGTAATCTTAACCTGCGCCTGAGCGGCACTCATGCCCATCAACAAGCACAAGAGCACGACGCATATATGTTTCAATCTTATCACGAATCTCCAGATTTTAGAGTTATTTCTTCAGAACAAACCGGTTGGGGCTTGTTTCAAAATTTAATAACGTAAAAAGTCGCGATAAAGTATAGACAACTACTAGAAATCACTGTTGGGCGAGCTGGGCGTTGATAGTGGCAATGTAGTCGAGCAATTCATTTCGACCACGTCCATCCTCACTGCTGGTGAGGAAGATAGGAGGCAGTTCTTCCCAAGTTTTGAGCAGTTCACGCTTATAGGCAGCAATGGACTCAGCAGCAGCCTGCTTGCCCAGCTTGTCCAGCTTGGTGAACACGATGGCAAAGGGCACACCGCTTTCGCCCAGCCACTGCATGAAGTCGGTGTCAATCTTCTGTGGCTTGAGGCGGCTGTCAACGAGTACAAACAAACATGACATCTGCTGGCGCGCCATGATATAACCACGGATGATACGCTCAAGCTGCTGGCGTTGATCCTTGCCGCGACGGGCATAGCCATAGCCTGGCAAGTCTACTATATACCACTCGTCATTGATGCGGAAGTGATTGATAAGCAATGTTTTGCCAGGTGTCTGGGAAGTTTTGGCCAAGCCCTTGCGCTCGGTGAGCATGTTGATGAGCGACGATTTGCCCACATTGCTGCGTCCAATGAAGGCATATTCGGGCAAGGTGGAGTCGGGGCACTTGGTCACATCACTGTTGCTAATCTCAAATTCGGCACTTCGTATCTTCATTTTCTTCGATATTTTTGGCAAAGGTAGCACTTTTTTGCCACTTATACAAACGATGCCGGCATCGTTAGATACCGGCATCGGATTTCATTGTACAACAATTAGAGGTTGGGGTTCACCTTGCTCCACTCGCTGATGGGCGGCACAATGTTGAGCTCAACCAACTCGTCGCGCATCTTGCACAAGTGCTCGTAGCTGGCATCGAGTTTTGCCATTTCCTCGGGTGTTCCCTTGGGCATGGTGAATGTGCATCCGTTCTTGTCGAGGGTGGTGTCCATAGCCATCATAATGTTCTGGTAACGGTCGTTCTTGACAAAAGTGCCAGCGGGCCAAACAAACTTCTCACCGCCCATGACCGAACGAATCATCTCGACCGAGAGATATGAGGGGCTCTGGAACGAACTGCGTCCGCGCAGTTCGATGATCTTAGCGCCACCCTTGGTGACATCCACCTTCATCTGCTCCCACTCGTCTTGGGTCATCTTGCCTTGCTCGATGAGGTCATAAAGCGGGGTGCCATCGATGCGCACTTGCGATCCGAAGACTGCCATCTGCTCACCGTGTCCACCATAAGTGGTGCAGCCCGTAACCTTGCTCTGCATCACACCGAAGTGCTTGGCGAGAGCACTCTGCAGACGGGTAGAGTCGAGACCTGCGAGGGTGGTCACCTGCGAGGGCTTCAGTCCCGAGTAGAGCAGCGTCACCAGACCTGTCAGGTCGGCGGGGTTGAAAATGATCACCACGTGCTTGACATCGGGGCAGTACTCCTTGATGTTCTTTCCCAACCCTTCGGCAATCTCGCAATTGCCCTTGAGCAGGTCCTCGCGGGTCATGCCAGCCTTGCGGGGCGCGCCACCACTGCTGATGATGTATTTTGCGTTCTTGAATGCCTCGGCTGCATCGGTTGTGGCGGTAATCTTCACGTCGCCAAATCCGCTCTGACGCATCTCCTCGGCCACGCCTTCGGGCGAGAACACGTCGTACAGACAAATATCATCGGTCAAGCCCATCATCAGGGCGGTCTGAACCATGTTTGAGCCAATCATGCCAGCAGCACCGACGATAACCAGCTTGTCGTTAGTCAAAAAAGCCATTTTAGTGTTAAATTAAATAAGTTATGTATTAAAATTATCTTTTCCCAAAAAGCGACTGCAAAGTTACACGATTTTGCCCAATACGCCAAATATAATCATTTAAATATTGTCAAATCGCAGCCCCCTTCTCAAAAATCTTGATTCTTAATACTTAATTCTTAATTAAAAAATCGTAACTTTGCAGTTTTGAAAGTAAAGGTATGGAACAAGAATTTGCGTCATCATTGCTTGAACAGGCCGTAAGCCAGTTCGCCTCGTTGCCGGGCATCGGTCGGAAGACGGCTCTGCGGCTGGTGTTGCATTTGCTCAAACAGAGTGAGCCCGACGTGACGCGATTTGGCGAGGCGGTGATCCGTCTACGCCGCGAGATACGTTACTGCCAGGTGTGCCACAACATCAGCGAGAGCGAGGTGTGCCCCATTTGTAGCAACCCTAGTCGTGATGCGTC
>JAEEVE010000109.1 GCA_016290765.1 Muribaculaceae bacterium | reverse complement strand
CTGCTCGATGGTCACGGGCGAGCGGCGCACCTTGCCCTCGTTCTTGGTGAGCCATCCGAAAATGAGCGGCGGCACAATCCACGCCATGAGCACCACGGTGAACATGCCCACAATGGTGACCTCGGCCAGCGAGTGCAAGGCGGGATGCTTGGCGATGATGAGGGCACCCATGCCGATGAAGAGGATGAGCGCCGAGATGATGATGCTGTTCTTGTAGGAGCGCAGCAGTTTCTTGCGATAGGCAAACTCGTTGATGAGCCCGTCGGTGATAAAGATGGTATAGTCATCGCCTTGACCGAAGATAAACGTGGCCAGGATGACATTGACGATGTTGAACTGCATGCCACACAGGTACATGATACCCAAAATCCAAATCCAGCCCATGGCCATGGGCAGGAAAGCCAGCAGCGCCAGTTCAAGTCGTCCAAATGAGATCCACAAGAAGACGAACACGATGAATCCGCAGGCAAAGCCGATGTAGTTGAAGTTGTCGCTGAGCGAGCGCGCCACGGCACTGTTCATGCCCACGAAGTCGAAGGCATAGCCGCCCTTGCCCACCCTCTCGTTAAGAGTGTCTTCCAACTGCTGAATATCGCACTGGGTGGCATCAATCACATCAACGACGGTGCAGTTGCCGGTACTCTCGCTGAACGAGTTGGTAAGCAACGCCGACTGCACGGTCTCGAAGTAATCGAAATCGTGGGGCTCATAGGTGTTGCTGATGATATCGACAAATCCTGTAAAAGCATCGTCGCTGAAGCCGTGCTGGGGCGCGTGCTGGTTGATGGCCTGGATGGCTTGGTCGCGGTGCTTGTCCCAAAAAGCGTTCCAAAGGTCGATGCGCCGTTGTTGCTCGTCGGCCGAGCAGATGAAGTGTGTTACATCGGAGTACTTGCGCAGTTTGCCTGCAGCCTGCAGACTATCGAGCATGGGCGCCATGCGCTGGCGCTGCTTGAGCGCCTCGTCCCAGGTCTTGCCCTCGGTGGCAAGGTAGACATTGGAAGTGTCGTTGAGGCCTGCCGATGCCGTAAGGTCACCCAGCAGTTGGGTCTGCTCGGGCGTCATGTAGTTGACATGGTGCATGTTGGCATCAAACGAGGTCTTCAGGCTGAAATAACCGAAGAAGATGGTGAGCAACAAGAAGACCCACAAGAGCCAGCGATGCTTGTCGGGCGAGATGGACGAGATGCGTCCAAACGAGAGTTTCTCCTCTCCCGCCACGGCACGCTGCTTGACCAGATGCGGCAGGAAGATGAGCACAAACAGGATGGTGCCGATGAGCATGAACACGGCAAATAGTCCCAGGTCGCGCAACGCCGGTGCGTCGAGCGGAATCAAGCTGGCGAAAGCGCCTACCGTGGTGATGTTGCCAATGAGCAGGGGAGGCACCATCTCCTTGAGCACATCGCGCACCGTGCCACCATGGTCGATGTGCGCCACAAAGTGCAGGGGGTAGTTCACGGCGATGCCGATGATGATAGACCCGATGGCCAGCACAATCAGCGAGACATCGCTGCGCAACACAGCAGTGAATCCCATGGCGAAGAGCCATCCGAACAAGATGGCGACGCCGATGAGCAAGATGTGTTTGGTCTTGCGGAACGAGAATATCAGCAACAATACGATGAGCGTCACCGCGATGGAGATGGCCCAATAACTGTCGGCCTTGATTTGTCGGGCATTGCCCACGGCAATGACAGGCGAGCCCGTGAGCGCAACCTCCACCTCGGGAATCTCTTGCATCGTCTGCTTGGCGACACTGTCGACCTGTTCGACCAGCAAGGCATTGCCAGCGGTCTCCATCGCCCCGTAAGGCGATGTCATCATGGCAATGGCATACTTCTTCCCCGAGGTGAAGATGTATCCGTTGTCCATCTCAAAGGGCAGCGATGCCTGCTTGGCCTGCAGCAACGCCATCACATCGCCAAAGAGCCCCAGCGGGTCGTTGCCGATGTTGTTGGCAAACATTCCCGTGGCGGGCATCATGATCATCTGCACATCGTTGGCCAACTGAGAGTCAATGGAGTCGGGACTGGCCAAGATTTGCTCCATGCGGTCGTAGTCGGCCTGGTTGAGCATCAGCGGCATGTTCTGATAGATGAAGTCGGTGATGCCGCTGACCTTGTCAAAGTCGACCTGTGTGGTGACCTCCCCGACCTGCTTTTGCGCTGGACTGGCCGCCATCTTCTCGGCGAAGAGGTCGACGGCCTCGGCCATACGGTCGACATCGGTCGAGTCGCCCTCTTTCATCTTGAACATGGCGATGATGCGCTGGCCACCCGAGATATCTTGATAGAGGGTGATGGCCTTCTGCTCGTCCTCGCCCATGGGCATAAAGTCGAGGATGTTCTCGTTGTAGCGCAGCGAGGCCACCATGGCAAGCAAGATGCAAGTCGCCGCCACCATCAATGCCCAGCACAAGCGTTTCTTGCGCTGGAAGAAGTCATATATGTTCAGAAAAAATTGGGTCATTCCCTTTGTTACTTGTAAATCTCTATCAAAAACGCCGCAACCCTGAACTACATATATTTCAAAGCGGTCTGCTTGAGTTCAGTGAAGAAAGCGCGCTCGAGTTTGCCGATTTGTTCCAGCACATCGCCCAGGTCATCGTAGGTGTAGTTCTCGCCCTGTCGGCGCTTGAAGATGCGTGAGGCCTTGTAGGCAAAGTCTCGCCACAGGTCGCCAATCTCGGTGATTCGGTGCGAGTAGTCGTTCAGTTCCTCGACACCCGTCAGCTGGGCCGCCTCTTGCAGGAACGCTCCGTAGAGGAATCGGAACCCAGCGCCTCCCGTGCCAATCTCCTCGAGCATGCGGATGACCTGTGCCAGGTTGAGTGCCGCCCTGCGCTTGCCCCAATCTTTTTCCCACGTGCGAATGCGGCGGGACAGGTAGTCGATGCCGTTGACCCCCACATAGTGTATCCAGCTGGGCTGCGAAGTCATCATCCAGCAGGCCTTTTTGATGGCTTTAAAGATGATGGGCCGTAAGTCGGGCAACTGGTCGGGGACCGACTCAATCCAATACATCTGCCCCAATAACGGATAGGTTCCGCCCTTGGCAAAACGCACCTTGAGCAGGTCCTTGGGCGATATGGTGACACGCTCGGTGGCATTGGCGTCGTGGACGGTATAGTCGCCCGTCTCCTCATCCTTGCCGACAATGCAGATGTTGTGCCCGTTGAAGTGGAAACGATACTCCATGGGCATATAGGGCAGATAGTACATGCCCACAACACAACCCACAGGAATCTGTCGCTCAAGCAAGATCTTGTCCAGGTCGCGCATGGCATGCTCCTTGTTCAGGTAACGATGCGTTACGGTCTTGATACCCAGTTGCTTAGTCACACGCTTAAATAGAATGCCTGGGAAAGTACGGAACGAGGTCACGGGCATGCCCGACATCTTGATGAAGGGTATATGCGTAAAGAAAATGCCACTTGCCAGACCGAAGATCATCGGTTCTGACAAGTCGATTCCGTGAAAGCGTAACAATGTCGCCGTAGCACCATTCTCGCAATGAGCCGCCGGGCGATGCTCTAATTCCAAAATCATGCTATTGTTCTGGTATGCTCTTCAGCTCGTCGACGGTGATGCGCAGTGCATCGGCGTAGGCGGCGAGCGTCTCATCATCTAGTTTGTTAAAGTTCTTGGGATCCAGGTGTTTTCTCACCTTTCGTTTGGAGAACCCGGTGTATCGCGCCAGCAACTCGAGGGGCATCACATTGCGTGCGGCATGGTACTCCAGCGGGCTGGTCTCGCCAGCGCGCACGCGCTGCAATATCTCCTGGCACTCCTCATCGATGCCGTCCATCGTCACCTCCAGCGCGTCGTTCTGTGGCGACCAGCCATCACTGCGCACGGCCTGGTACTTTCCGTCCTCGTCAACGGCATAGTCCAGGTCGCGGATGACGGTGCCTCCCATATATTTCAAGTCCTGCGGGACGTCTTTTACTTTCATATTTAAAAAATAGACCGCGCTGCGCGCTGGCAGAGAATCCTTTATTAGCAGACAGTAAACAGGGCGTAGCAGTAAGAGAAACGGGCGCTCTCGGGAATCATCATCAAGATTTTCTGTCCGCGTTGCAGTTTGCCCGAATACATGAGTTCCTCAATCATAGCGAAGCCCGATGCCGAGGCGATGTTCCCAATGCGAGGCAGGTTGATGAACCACTTCTCCTCGGGGACCACTATGCCCTTCGCAGCAGCACCCTCCATGATTTTGTCCTTGAAGTACATCGACGACAGGTGGGGCAGGAACCAGTCCACCTCTTCGGGATGGAAGTTGTGCTTCTCAAACAGTTGAGCCAGGTAGTCCACCCCCAGCGGCACAATGTTCTGTTCCAGCAGTTCTATGTCCTGCTTCAGCGCAAACAGCGACTTGTTGAGCCACTCCTCCTCGGGGAAGGAAGCCCAACCCTGCAGGTCGCCATTTTCGTCCTTCTCACCGCCGGCATACATACAGGCCTTTACCTGATGAGCAAACGATGTGATTTCGACCCACTCGACCTTGAGGGAGAGTTGGTTCTCGCTGGGTTTGCCTTGCAGCAGCAAGGCGTAAGCGCCGTCCGAGAGCATCCAACGCAGGAAATCTTTCTGGAAAGCGAGTATGGGGCGTTTCTTGAGCAGGTGGAACTGCTCAGACTCTTTCTGGAAATAGCAGGCGCGCATCCAAGCCGACATGCGCTCGGAGGCCGAGGCGACAGCATTGACCGTGGGGTCAAGTTCGACCGCCATGCAGGCATACTTCAGCGCGTCGACACCTGCGCAACACGAGCCGGCAAACGAGACGACCTCGATGTTGCGGGTACCACCCAGTTCGCCATGCACCATCACGCCATGCGATGGCATCACCTGTTCGGGCGTGGCAGTGCCGCATGAGAGCACGTCAATATCATCGAGTGTAAAGTGGTCGTCAAGCAGACCTTGCACAGCCTTAGCCGCCATCTGCACATTAGTGTGGGTTACATTCCCCTCGCGATCCAGCGCATAATAGCGACTTTTAATACCATTGCGGCTCAAAATCAATGTCCTCGCCTTCGAGGGCTTTCCGTCGACCAGCCCCAGATAGTCCTCCATCTCATCGTTCCCGACTGGACTACCCGGCAAAAACTTCGCCGCCTTTGTGATATATACGTTCATATCCTTTTTAGTAGAAGGGGTTATTTCGGTATCCTTCAAAACGTGCAAAGGTACAGAGTTTTTTTGAGAACGGCAAAAATTTAGTGTTAATTCAGCAAAAGAAGATAATTGATGCGTGCAAACAATTCGCGTGATTATAAAGAATGGTTCGTGTGGTTCGCGTTAGAATATCTCCAAAGATTAGGGGAAATATAAAACGCGGACCACACGAACCAAAAATATTTTGTTGTTCGGATGATGTAAGAAATGAGCGTTTATTTTACGCTGCAGTCTTCGTTGCGGTGGCGGGGGATGTGGCGGAAGGGATAAGTGAGCCAGAAAAACAGCACGCCGAAGGGGGAAACAGCAAAGAGTACGGTGAAGAGGTAGATGCAGAAGGCGTTGAGACGGCCGCGACGGCGCGGGTCGCCAAAGCCACCTTTCTTGCGGACGAACTTGGCCCATAGGCCAAACATGCGATGCCCAATCTTCTCGATGAAGAGTACTGAAGGCTTGTATTTGATGGCACCGGCGGCGAGCAGGCGGTCTTGGAGGTTGCCAAGGGCACGGTCACGCCAAGTGTCGCGGATGACCTCGCCAAAACGTGATGCCTCGGCCAACTCGCGGTCGCTGATGCCTGCTTGCGGCAACAGACGGGTAGGCTCCTTCTTGCCGTAGAGGAGCCAACGGATGATGGTGATGACGCTGACGAGATTGGGGGCGTTGTTGTCCTGCAGCACGATGTGTCCCACCAAGGTCGCACCCGCGTCCTTGACATATTGCTTGATGGCATGGCTGGTCTTGAGCCACATGTTGCGACAAGCGTTGACAAAGATGACGCTACGGCCGCACAGGTACTGCTTGATGCACTCGTTGGTGAAGAACGACTGAATGGGCAATGAGGGCGAGAGGAACCACGACTGCCCCACCACCATCACCAGGTCAGCATCCTGTATGTCACTTAGGTCGATGGGCTGGATGCCATAGGGCGGCAAGCCCAGCCGAGCCTCGGGGAAGGCGTTGAAGAACTCGTCCTTGCTCCAGGGGAAGGGAAATGGTTGCTCAGGCACAATCTGCTTGTAAACGACCGTCATACCCTCGCCCTGCAGAGGGCCACAAATGCTCTGTGCGGCAGTCATTGCCTGGCCGCTCTGGGTATAAATAAATACTGCTGTTTTCAACTTTCTAGTAGTTAAGTAGTTAAAGGAGTTATAGTAGTTAAGTAGAGTCTTAGACTTTATACCTGACCCTGAAAGCGAGAAGCGCCCTTATTCCCCCTTTGGGGGGCTGGGGGAACTTGATGCTTTAAAAGTTCTATGATGGCGGGGAGAGTGAGCACTTCGGCGCAGGCGAGGAAACTGCCTGCAAGCACACCTAGCATGCCGTGGGCGGTGATGCTCTGCCCTGCCAGCAACAGGTTGGGGATGCGCGTGCGGCTAGCAATGCTCCCGCCCAGCGGTTGGTTCACATCGCGGGCTATGCCATACATCGCGCCCTGGGGTGTTCCCGTATAGTCAACATAGGTCAGAGGCGTAGACGTGTAGTAGCGCTCGATATTGCCCCTGAGTTCAGGCACTTCGGTTTCCAACGCCTGGATGAGTCGTTCGGCCTTACGGCGCTTGAAGTCCTCATAGTCTGCCCCGCGTCGGCCGATGGGGGTGTTTGCCCACCGCTGCACCTCGTCATAGCGCATATAGGTCATGATTTGTCCTGTGTGGGCAAAGACGGGGTCTGGGCAATGGCAGAAGTGCATGTACAACAAGTATTTGGGCCACGAAGTTTCATCATATTGCTCACAACCCCAGGTCGTATTGCCCTGATAGGCATAGAGGTTGTGGTTCATGTAGGGCACCTTGTCTTGCCGGAACTTGAGATAGACAGTAAAGACCGATGTGGTGTTGCGCGCCTCGGTGAGCCGACGACGATAAGACGGCCTGATGAGATGACTGTCAACAAAACGGACAGTGTTTGCCGGATGTATGGTGCTCACGACCAGGTCGGCTGCAAAGCGCTGGCCATCATCGGTCGTCACTGCCACTGCACGGGTGTCATCGCACTCGATGTGCTCGACTTTGTGCCGCAACAGCACGCGTCCGCCATGGGCGGCCAACACATCGGCTAGAGCCTGCGCCACCACGGCACTGCCGCCGACGATGCGGAACGCGCTCTGGTTGAAAAAGTCGCTGATGAGAGCGTGTGTAGCAAAGGGGGTGCGGTCGCGTTCGCCAGCATACAGGGGCTGTATGCCCGCCAGCACCTGCCGCAACACGGGGTGCGTCACCACACTGTCAATCACCTCATTGACGCTGCGCAAGCGGTAAGGGGCGTTACCCTGCCGATCTTGCTCAGGGTCAAGCGAGTGCATCACCGCCGATGAAGCCACACGACTTACCAACTGATGATACTGTCGCAGCTGCTCGCGGCAGTCGGGGAAATGCTGGGCCAAGGTCTCGACAAACGCCTGCTGGCCGTTGGCCAAAGGGTAGCGCTCGCCATTGAGGGCGATGATGTCATATCCACTGGAGTCGAGCCGCGACAAGGGGATTCGATTTTCCAACTCGAGGTAACGCAGCATGGTGTGCATCGTCTGCCCTGGATCGGCACTGCCCACATAGTGCATACCCGTGTCGAACAGGGCATCGCCGCGGGCAAAGCACTGCAAGCAGCCACCCATCTGCGCTGCTTGCTCGAGGACGGTCACCTGATAGCCATTCTTTGCCAGGATGACCGCACAGGCCAATCCTGCCAGCCCACTGCCTATGACAATGCACTGCTTCATGGCTTCTTCTCGAGATACATGGCATGGACCTGACGGGTTACCTCGCGATATCCCATCTCCCACACGGGGTCGTCGCGACGAATGCGGGGCATCACCTCGAGTGTCATGTCGCCCTGATGCAAGTGGCAGGACTCCTTGGGCAAGACCTTGCCAAAGCCGTCGATATAGATGGGTACAATGTCCAGGTTGAGCTGCTCGGCCATGTAGAACGCCCCACGATGGAATCGCCGTATCTTGCAGTCGGACGAGCGCGAGCCTTCGGGAAAGACCAACACTGAATAGCCCTTTTCGACCCTCTGTGCAACGTTCTGCATCATCTGCTCAGTATCGGTGACAGGAAAGTAGTCGGCATATCGGATGATGATGCCATAGAACGGGTTGTGCCACACCCAGTTCTTGGTGATGACAATCAGGTTGGGCGTGAGCGATAAAATGGCGGCCAAGTCCAAGTGTGACTGATGGTTGCAGATGATGATTGCTGGCTTGTCGAAGGCCTCTGCTGGCTCGTTGTGCAGGGTAAAGGTGGTGCCGGGGACATGTGTGGCGGCAAATCGCATCCTGCGCTGCAAGAGCTTGTGAAACCGCTGCTTGTGCGCATTGGTGGCACCACGCACCGTGATAAGGAAGAATCCTTTCACAGTCAATTCAATCGCCATGCCCAAGAAACAGGCAAAGGCGAAGACCGTGTAAGCCGTTTGACGCACTATGTAGAGCAACCTCGTCATCCCCTACCCTACCCAGTTATTGGCAGATGGCACTGAATTTCAACAACATCCTTGCCACAGGCGATTTATCCTCGTCCTCAACATTGACAGTAACAGCGAGCTGACCCTCCTCATGGTTCAGTCCAGTGAAGACAAAGGTGGGCCGCATGTCGGGGGTGACCGGCTTGCGGAACTTGATGGCGTCGGCCGTGTGCAGCTGCAAACGCTCGCCATAGTGCTGCTCAAGCAGTTCGGTGGCTATTTGCAGCAAGCAAACACCGGGCGTGATGGGGTTGCCAGGGAAATGTGCCTGGTAAATCGTATGATCAGCATTC
>JAEEVE010000108.1 GCA_016290765.1 Muribaculaceae bacterium | reverse complement strand
GCTGCCCTCGTCCCGGGTGGGGGGACTTAATTCTTCACAATGAGTGTGCCGGTCATGCCCTCGAGGGCCTGGCGCGCCTTGTCGAGCGACGTAATCAGTGCCTTGCCGTTCTTGGTGTTCTCGACAAAGCTGATGCACGACTCAATCTTGGGCAACATCGACCCGGGGGCGAAGTGGCCCTGGTGGATGTACTCGCGAGCCTCGCCGATGGTCATCTGTGCCAAGTCTTGCTGCTGGGGCGTGTTGTAGTTGATGGCCACCTGCTCGACGGCAGTGAGGATGACCAGCATGTCGGCCTTCAGTTCCAGTGCCAACAACGCGCTAGCGCGATCCTTGTCAATGACGGCTGCAACGCCCTGGTAGTCACCTCGCTTCTTCTCAATGACGGGGATGCCGCCGCCACCCACGGTGATGACGATGCAGTGGTTCTTGACCAGTTGCTCGACTACGGGTAGCTCAACAATCTTGATGGGCAGGGGCGAGGGCACCACGCGGCGGTAGCCACGGCCAGCATCCTCGACAAATGTGTAGCCCGTTTGTGCTGCCATTTCGTCGGCTTTATCCTTGCTATAGAACATACCCACGGGTTTGGTGGGATTCTTGAACGCCGGGTCTTTCTTGTCGACAACGACCTGCGTGACAATCGAGGCACACGGCTTGTCAATCTTGCGGCGGGAGAGCTCGCGCTCCACGGCCTGCTGCAGGTGATAGCCGATGTATCCCTGCGTCATGGCGCCGCACTCGGGGAACGGCATGGCGGGCGTGCCGCTATTGTTGTTGGCCGAGAATTCAAAGGCCAGGTTCACCATGCCTACTTGGGGACCATTACCGTGGCCGATGACCACGTCATAGCCCTGTTCAACCAGGTCGACAATTGTAGAGGCAGTGCCCTCGACGAGCGACAACTGCTCTTTAGGCGACTTGCCCAGGGCATTGCCGCCTAATGCAATTACGAGTCTTTTGCTCATAATGATATTTTAGCTAGAAAAAACAAAAGTGGGTTCAATCAGTTATGAACCAACGAACCCACTTGTGTTAAGCGTGTTTACTTCAGCGTGGCGTACATCACGGCCTTGATGGTGTGCATACGGTTCTCGGCCTCGTCAAACACCTTGCTCTGCGGGCCACGGAACACCTTATCGGTTACCTCCATCTCGGGCAGGCCAAACTTCTTGTAGATGTCCTTGCCGATGGTGGTCTCCAGGTCGTGGAACGAAGGCAGGCAGTGCAGGAAGATGGCGTCGGGGTTGGCGTTGGCCATCACGGCGTCGTTGACCTGATAGGGGCTCAGCAGCTTGATGCGCTGTTCCCAAATCTCGTCGGGCTCGCCCATCGAAACCCAGATGTCGGTGTAGATGACATCGGCGTTCTTGGTGCCCTTCTTCACATCATCGGTCAGGGTGATGGTGCAGCCGTTCTCCTTGGCAATCTTCTTGCAGGTGTCAACGAGTTTCTTGTCGGGCATGTTCTCCTTGGGACCGCAAGCGACAAAGTTGATGCCGAGCTTGGCCGAAACGACCATCAGCGAGTTGGCGACATTGTTGCGGGCATCACCCATGAAGACCATCTTCAGGCCCTTGTAGCGTCCAAAGTTCTCCTCGATGGTGAGCACGTCGGCCAGCATCTGCGTGGGGTGGAACTCGGTGGTGAGGCCGTTCCACACGGGCACGCCAGCATAGCGGGCGAGGTCCTCAACAATCTGCTGGTCGAAGCCACGGTATTCGATGCCGTCAAACATGCGTCCCAGCACCTTGGCGGTGTCCTCGAGCGACTCCTTCTTGCCCATCTGCGATGATCCGGGATCAAGGTAGGTCACGCCCATGCCCAGGTCGTTGCCGGCAACCTCAAACGAGCAGCGGGTGCGGGTCGAGGTCTTCTCGAACAACAACACGATGTTCTTGCCGGTGAGCCACTTGTGAACGGTTCCGGCACGCTTCATGCGCTTAAAATCCTTGGCAAGCTCGAGCAAGTATTGAATCTCCTCGGTGCTGAAGTCCAGTAACTTCAAGAAACTTCTTCCTGATAAACTTCTTGGCATAATGTTTTGTTTTTGTTAATGGTGAATATTTTGTTTTAATGATAATTTCCTCGTGACGGAGAAGAAAGTGCAAAATTACAACGAATATTTGACTCCCACACCATTTTCCATGACTTTTTTGCAAACCAACCGAAAAAACGACCCCCTAGCGTGCTAGGAGGCCGTTTGTGGGAAGAGGTGGACTCGAACCACCGAACCCGAAGGAGCGGATTTACAGTCCGCCGCAATTGCCGCTATGCGATCTTCCCAAAAATGTTTGGACTGCAAAGATAATGCTTTTTTCTGAATTGAAGCGAGAAAAAATGATTTTTTTTGTTCCACGCCTTTTTTTGGCCCAAAAATTCCCCCATGTGGCAACAAATCACTAATTTTGTCGAGAAATATGAAGCTGCGACACCTGAACATACTCAACTACAAGAACGTGGCAGAGGCCAACCTGGACTTTGCCGACGGGTTGAACTGCCTCATCGGCAACAATGGCATGGGTAAGACCAACATCCTTGATGCGATCTATTACCTGAGCTTCTGCCGCAGCTACACCGCACCGACCGACCAGTCGGTCATCCGTCATGACGAGCCCTACATGATGCTGCAAGGCACCTATGACCGCCGTGAAGTGGAGGAGCAAGTGGTGGTGTCGTTGCAACGAGGCAAGCGCAAGGTGGTGCGCCGTGGCGGTAAGGAGTACCAGCGGCTGAGCCAGCACATCGGTCTGTTGCCGGTGGTGATGATTTCGCCCATGGATCAAGACTTGATTCGTGGCACCGGCGAGGAGCGCCGCCGACTGATGGACCAGATTATCTCGCAGGGCGATAAGGAATACCTCGATGCGCTCATACGTTATGGCAAGGCTGTGGAGCAGCGCAATTCGATGATACGCCAGGAGATGCGCGACCCGCTGCTCTATGAGACTGTCGAGGCCGTCATGTGCCAAACTGCTGCTGTTGTGCACCAGCGCCGTGCCGACTTTGTCAAGCAGTTTACCCCTATCTTCATGCGCTACTACAACGCCATTGCCGGAGACCAAGAAACGGTAAACCTGACCTATCAGAGTCAGCTCACTGGAACAACGATGGGCGAGTTGCTTGCTGCCAACCGCGAGCGCGACATGATTATCGGCTATACCACACGCGGCGTGCATCGCGACGACATGGAACTGCTTTTGGGCGACTATCCCATGCGCCGCACGGGGTCGCAAGGGCAATGCAAGACCTACACCCTGGCACTGCGACTGGCACAGTTCGACTTCCTCAAGGCCAATATTCCCGTGACGCCGTTGCTGCTTCTGGACGATATATTTGATAAGCTCGACGCGCGTCGTGTCGAACGCATTGTGGAGGTGGTGTCGAGCGACCGCTTCGGCCAGATTTTCATCACCGACACCAACCGCACCCATTTGGACCACATCATGCGGCGCATGCCGGGCGACCACCGCTTGTTTATCGTCACCGACGGCCATTGCGAACCCGTGGAGAAAGGAGGTCAGCAGTGAAACGCACCGAGGCGCAGACCATAGGGCAGATTGTTGAGAACTTCCTGCACGAAGAGCACCTGGACACACAACTTGACGAGCTGCGCGCTAGCGCGTTGTGGCCGCAGGTGGTGGGGCAGGGCATCAACCGCTACACCGCCAGCCGCTCGGTGGCAGGCGGAGTGATGACGGTGCACATCACATCGGCACCCTTGCGCAACGAGCTCATGCTCATGCGCACCAGCATCATCCAGCGCATCAACGATGCCTTGGGACGAGAAGTGATACACGAAATTATTTTTAAATAATTAAGAAGCAATCAGGTATTAGGTATTGTCTTAACTCCTTAACTTCTTAACTTCTTAACTCCTTAATTTCTTAACTCCTTATCCTCAATGAATCATGAGTTAAAAATAGAGCGTCCGTTCCATTGCCACACGGCAATACAGATGCGTTTCAACGACATTGACATGCTGGGACACCTGAATAATACCAGCTATCTTGAAATGTTCGACCTGGGCAAGAACGACTACTTCACCAAGGTCAAGCACGGTTACATTGAGTGGTCCAAGCCCTCGTTGATGATTGTGCATCTGGATCTGGACTTCTTGGCGCAGACACGCTTCAGCGAGCACGTTGAGGTGCTCACGCAGGTGACCCGCCTTGGCGACAAGAGTGTGCACCTGGTGCAGCAGCTAGTCAATGTCGACACTGGTGAGGTTAAATGCCAGTGCCAGAGCGTGATGTGCAACTTTGACCCCGCGACAGGCATCCCTGCCACCATCACCGATGAGTGGCGCCACGACATTGCCGCCTACGAAGGCGTAGAAAGTCTATAATTCTCAGTCCAGCTAAAGTCTAATAATCCAAAGTCTAAAATAATGCGTAAAATCATTGCCATAGGAGAGTCGGTGCTCGACACCCTGTTTGAGGGTGGACGGCCTGTCAAGTCGTTTGTTGGCGGTCGCATAGCCTGTGCCGCCGCTTCGCTGGGTAGCATGGGGCTGCCCTGTCAAATGTTGAGTGAGTGCACCACCGATGCGGTGGGTGACTTGGTCATGGACTACTTGTCGCGTCACGGCGTGGACATCCGCTCGGTCGACCGTTATCCCGACGGAGCAACACCGTTCTCGGCCATCTTCCCCAAGGGGTCGGGTAAGCAAATCGTGAACTACGGCAGTTATCCCAAAACCCGCTTCGACGTCGTGTGGCCGCGCATCGACGAGGATGACATCGTCCTCTTTGGCTCGCTTTATGCCATCGACATGCCGCAGCGCCAGCGTCTCTACGACCTGCTCAAGCACGCTGTCGAGCGCAAGGCCATCCTCATCTATCTGCCTGGCTTCCAGCATGGCATCAGCTATCGCCTGACCAAGGTCATGCCACACTTGCTCGAGAACCTCGAGATCAGCGACATCGTCGTCGCCCACGAGCAGGACATCCATGACATTTTCCCAGGCGAGACGGGCGACGAGGCCTATCACAACCACATCGAGTTCTACTGCCCCAACTATGTGCACCTGACGCGGTCGCTGAGCATGCTCATGTATGCCAAGGACCTCAACATCGCCGCCGAGACCCCCGCCACCGACAATCTGCTGGGCTGGCAGGCTGGACTCACGGCAGGCATCATCGCCCAGCTGTTCAAGCGCGAGATTGCCCGTGAGGCGCTGCTCACGCTCGACAATGCCACTTGGCGCGACATCCTCGTCGAGGCGCGCAAGATGGCCGAGCAAGCCGCCGCAAGCGAAGAGAACTGCATAGCCCCCTAACCCCCTAAAAGGGGAATATATGTTTGCCCTGGGGCATTCAAAAACTCTTAACTCTAAACTCTTAACTTTTAACTCTAAACTCTAAACTAGATTCGTGAAGCCTTTGCTGATTGAGTCGGCGTTTCCGACACTGCACAATGACGTTACGATTGCCGTGGCGCAGATTGAGTCGACAGGCCAGATGCCGTCGACCGAAGGCCTTGACGCGCCGCTGGTGCTCGATATGACCATGAGCTATGTGTTGTTCCTTGTCAAGGACCAGCGCACCACGGCTGCCATGCAGGCCATCGAGTTCCTGCTCTATGCCGACGACAACGACCGCTTGCCGCCACTCTATGCCTCGTGGCTGTGGTTGGCACGCATGACACTCATGATAGCCGATGGCCAGCCCACGCTGGCGCTGAGCAGCGCCGAGAGTGCCTTGGAGTTGATGAGCGAGATTGCGGGGAAGAAGAGCGAGGACCTCTTGGCGCAACTAGCGGGCATCCTCTATAACCTGACCATGATCCACCACACCGCGGGCGACAGCAGTAGGGCCGCCAAGGAACTCACGCGGGCGCAGAAGCTCTATGAGCGCTTGGCCAAGCGCAACGATACCCGTTTTGCAGCGATGCTGCTCTATGCCGTCGATGCATCGACCGACATCATCCAGTCGCGCACCAAGCAGATGAATGTGCTAGCCCACTATCAGCAGTGCACCGAGCTATATACCGCCATGCTCGAGCAGGGCGGCGACGAGGGCCAGACGCGCGAGGCACTCACTGCCCTGGTCGACTCGCTCAAGAACGAGGGCGACATCATGCTGCAGATGGGCAACGGCCGCAACGCCGTGAAATATTTCACCAAGGCCCTGCGCTATCAGAAGAAGTTGGGCGAGCCCTTTGGACACAAAGATTTGGTGTTGTCCATCGGCCTGGCCAAGTCGCTCATGCGACTCATCAACCGCCGTGCCGCCGCCGAGCAGCTGCTCAACTCGCTGCTGCCCGTGGCGCGCCGCCTCCAGGCCCACAACGAGGTCATCGAGATCGAGAACCTCCTCCTGGGCAAGAGCAAGACCAACAACATCATGACCCTGCTCAAAGGCATCTTCTAACCCCGGCCCTTCTTGCTTGCTTTTACGCAATATCTTCGGACCCACGGCATCTCAAAGATTGCTACAAAAAACCAAAATTCTGAACAATGATGTTTGCTGAAAACAGACATACACAAGTGATGTGCAGGATAGTTGTGGTTGCCATCTTGCTGGTGTGCGCCCTGGCCGTGATGGCCGAGGACGTGACCTTCATGAGCAACCGCCGCCAGTGGGAGAAACTACCCACCGCCACACTGATGAAGATGGGAAACGACTTCATGAACATCAAGAACATGCCCGACAGCGGAATGCTATGTTATTCGCTTATTGCGAACCGCTATAATGAAAATCTCAATCGCGAGGAACTAGAACAATGCATCCGCGCAACGTGCTGGGTGGGTGTTATTTATGGTCAGCATTTTTCCAACCAGGCCGAAGAATACAAACAACTACTAAAAGCAAAAGACTTGGCTGAAAAACATCAGTATCATGTTTTCGTTCCTAATATCTTGATGGACATAGGGAATCTGTTCTGGGAACAAAATGGGCTGAAACCAGACAATGAACTCGCAGAAGAGGCATTAGCTTATCATAAAGAGGCCTTCTGGAAAACTATTGACTCACAGTCGCTGAACATTTTGCCTGTCATTCTAATCAATCTCAATAATATTGCTTGTTTCGAGGGCAAATTGTCACAAACAGCAAAAGAACGCAAGGCATATGAAAACCTTGTCCTACCTGATACTGCTGACCTCAAACCAGTTGCCGATGCCATTAATCTTGGCGTTGAATTGCTCAGTCAAGGGAAGCCTGAACAGGCTTTGGATGTGTTCAAAAAAGCTTCGGTAGACAACCTGAAGACAGGAGTTTTCAACAAAAACAATTTGCGCATCATGCTCAATGACTTTATCTATTTTACCCAGCTGAAAATGGGTCGAGATGCTGATGCATTAAGTACTTTGATGCAAAATCGAGAACTGATTTTGAACGAACAACCGAGTCGCATCGCTGGTATTTATAGCGAACTTACCTCATTTTATCGCACACATAACAATCAGGCTTTGGCCGACAAATATGAGTTGCTGTGGTGGCGAGCAACAGACAGTATCGCCCAGGCCAGTCAAGCCAATAGTGTGAATAAAGTCGGCTTCCTTTACGAGCTGGACAAGATGAATGAGGAGCATAATGCGTTGGTTCTCAAGCAACAGCACGATCAGAAAATGTTGTGGGTGGTGAGCGGTTTCTTGGCGTTGGCACTGGGGTTGATTGTCCTGCTGGTCATCAATCGTGGACTCATTAAGCAGAAGAACAAAGTCCTTTATGAGAATAATATGGCGTTGCTGGCGGCTGAGGATGAGCGCCGCCGCCAGGCCGAGCAAGAAGAGCTAGCTTGCATCGAGGCCGAGGCGACGAAGTATGGTGCCATCCGCATGGACGAGCAATCGACCGAAGAGCTGTGGCAAAACATCATCCATGTGATGGAGTACTCGCAAGAAATCTATGATGAAAACTTCAGCGTGGCACGATTGGCCGAGCTCATCGAAGCTAAGTCCAACTATGTGTCGCAAGCCATCAACCAACATGATAGCAAGGGCTTCCCGAACCTGCTGGCGCATTACCGCATCCAGGAAGCGTGTCGCCGCATGAATGACAGCGTCAACTACAAAAACTATACCGTCGAGGGATTTGGTCAAAGCGTGGGTTACACGAGTCGCAGCCACTTCGTCAAGCTCTTCAAGCATCACACTGGCCTCACCCCCAGCGACTACATGAAACAGTGCAGAGCAAGCACCTCACCAGCACTTCCCTTGAGTCTAGTGATGTAGTTTGACCGGAGGTCAATATTTCTGTAACCGCGGGTCAACGACCCGTGGAGAGAGAGCAACTACACACCACGGCCTCTGGAGGAGGCCACTAATAGCAATATAGCAATGAGTTACAGCATACTATTCTATCACATTGTCTTCCGTACATGGCGGAGTCAGATGACTATACCACTAGATCACGAGAGGGAGCTTTATGCCTACATCTTGGGTATCGTCAACAACATGGGTGGCACACTTGTGCGCATTGGTGGCATGCCCGACCATCTACATCTATTGTTGGCATTGCCACCACAACGTGCGGTGAGCGATGTGATGCGAGATCTAAAACAAAGCTCAAGCAAGTGGCTAAAAGACAATCCCAATTTTCCTCATTTTGTCAAGTGGGGTGAAGGTTTTGCTGCCTTTACTGTGGGAAGAACGGAGAAGGAGATGATTCGGCAATATATCATCAATCAGAAAGCTCATCATGTGTCAGAGCAATTTGCCGATGAGTATAGACGGTTAATATTAGAGCATGGCGGGAACATCAACGAGCAGTATTTCTTGAAAGACGATTAACAACATGTTGTAGTGGCCTCCTCCAGAGGCCTATTTGGGTGTGTCTCGCTACCACGGGTCGCCGCTGACGCTCTGACCCGCGGTTACAGAAATCTCGACCTCCGGTCGACTTGCCTAACCCACAGAATCCTACCATTCCCCATAGCAAATCGTGTGTGAAATCGCCCGTTAGTGTGTTTTTTTAGAAAATCGCACATAGAGACACGTCATTTTC
>JAEEVE010000107.1 GCA_016290765.1 Muribaculaceae bacterium | reverse complement strand
AGGTTGCATAGCCACACTTCAGCTTGACAATGGTGCTACCAACTACACAAACATCAAGAATTTTGTCAACATTAGCGATGGCGGAAAGATGCTGCAGCTCGACTTCCCGATCAACGGACTCACACCAGGACAACACTCACTAACGTTTAGCGTGCAGGATGTGGCAGGTAATGTCACACAACGCACCATCACTTTCATGGTGGGTGGACAAAATTTTGTTTCGCTCAAGACCACTGACCTAGTCGCCATCGAAGAGGCTAACATCGAGCTCGACCAAACTGACCAAACCAATCAGACAAGCTTGTCTGCCATGATCCTTAAGGTGGTGAACGCACGCGGCGAACTGGTATGGAGTACCGACAACGCTTCACTGCCTTACACATGGAACTTGACTAACAATCAGGGAGAACGGGTAGCTCCCGGATTGTACAAACTGTTCGGACAATATAATGATGGGGCCAGCTATGGTGGAACAAACATCATGCCCATCATTGTAATGGATCCAGTGAAGCAACTGCCTTCCTCATCTAATTGATAATAGAAATCATTTCGGTGCGCCGTAGCTTGGCACGTCGCCGCCTAACGACGCTCACCTGTCTAACAGGGAAAAATCCAAAAATAGAAGCTATATCAGGAATATGAATAACAAAGTTCTTCAATACTTAATATGCACCTTGCTTGCTGCGTGCACAACACTGGGCATTGCAGCACTCGACGTCAACCACTTCGCACAATCATCACGTTTGGCACAAGGACGATGGGTCAAAGTGGCCGTCACTCAAACAGGTATGTATGAGATTGACCAGGAGCAACTTGCCGAGATGGGGTTCTCCGACCCCCAACGCGTCAAGGTGTACGGCTATGGCGGTAGAGTACTTGGCGATATTCTCAGCAATAACCTCCCAGATGATTTGGAACAAATTCCTGCACTGCACCTTGCAGACAAGATTTGCTTCTATGCTGTGGGCAACGTCTATATGAATTTCAAACAAGGAACGACTTATCCCCAGTTTACTCGACAGCGCAACACCGATAGCCTCCAGGGCTACTACGTCCTCACCGACAGTGGCGAAGATGCAGTCCTAGAGCCATCCAGCGCACCCTTCATTGATTCAGCCCACACGACGGTGTCAACAAGCTACGACTATGTCTTTCACGAGAATGAACTACGTTCGCTTTCATTTACAGGATCGGAACTGTTGGGCGAGGACATTACACAAGGGACGCGTACATTTGCATTCCAGCTGCTTAACGCCTGCACCGACACGGTCTACTTGACCACTCGCATCGCATCAACAATCAAGCGCATCGAAGCCAGCGACCAATCAAGTATTATTAAGGGACAGTTCCACTGCTATCTTACTTGCGATGGAACAACCAGCGAAGTACCCTACGACCAAGTATCAGGGAATGTGCCAGGCACAACCAGGAACTATTCCTTCTATGAATCAGGCGAAGGTACCGAGATTGCTAAAATCACTTCAAGTGACGGAACCGGTTCTCTGCGATATGAGGTTATCGAAACCAGTGGAAAGGGAGTGATGCAGGTATCACTGCTCGACTACTTCATCATGACTTACAAGCACCACAACATGCTAGAGGGGCAACCCACCGACCAGTGCCTGATGGCCTATCTCAACACCTCAATCACCGACCGAGTGAGTATTGCTGCCAACAGCAATACGCAGGTGTGGGATGTCACCAACCCCAATTTACCTAGCAGAATGGAAGTGCAAGTAACCGATGACCAGGTTAATTTTACCCCTGGTGAGCAACTAAATCCTCACTTGTATGTTGCCTTCGAGCCAAGCGGCACATTGCTTAAAATTGACTCTTACCAACTGGTTGAAAACCAGAATCTTCATAGCATGCCCGTGCCCGACATGTTGATTATCACCAACAGCACTTTTATGCCACAGGCCGAACGTGTGGCACAACTGCATCGACAAGTTGACGGGATGGATGTTGCTGTTGTCGATCAGGAACAGGTGTTCAATGAGTTCTCGAGCGGCACTCCCAGTGCCTTGGCATACCGATTGATGTGCAAGATGTTCTATGACCGTGACAAGAACAAGTTCAAAAATCTGCTCCTATTTGGACACGCCAGCTTTGACAACCGTGGCATCGTCACTGGAAAGAAAAATCGACTCATGTGCTACCAGACAGCATTGAGCAATTATGACGACAACAGCCATGTTATAGAGGACTACTTTGGTTATCTCAATGATTACTCGGGAATGATTTTATCGGCCGACACATTACAAATTGCTGTGGGCCGTATTCCCTCGTCCAGTCCATCCGAGGCCAAGAGTGACGTAGACAAGCTGTATGAATACGTGCTCTCGTCAAATTATGGTGTATGGCGCAATAACTATTGCTTGTGGGCCGAGCAGAGCTCAGGCAGTAACGAGGATCGACTACACGAGAAACAGGCAGACGGTATCAGCTATATCATGGAGAATGACTTGAATATGAAAATGATGGTTGATAAGGCATTTGTGGGAATGTTCCCCAAAGATGTGTCTGAGGATAACAAAGCCGAAGAGAAACGGTCGTCAACCAATGCACGCAAGCACATTCAGGAGATGCTGAACGAAGGACAATACTTTGCCACATATGTTGGGCACGCTGGTCCCAACACATTCTCACACAGCGGGCTATGGAGGTCGGCCGATGTAACTGCAAACAATTACGCCAACTGGCCTATCATGACTACCGCATGTTGCGACGTGGCGCGATTTGACAGCGACCACCAGGGCATTGCCGAGAAGATGTTCCACCAGCGCAATGGTGGTGCTATCGCATTGTTTACCACGGCAAGACAGGTCTATTCAAATAGCAACGACTATCTCAACAGACACTTTACGGCAGCCATGTTCGACTACAACACCTCTCACCGCATGCCTACACTGGGAGAAGTGTATCTAGCCACAAAACTGTCCTATGGACGCACCAGCAACTCCAACAAGCTCAATTACCTGCTACTAGGTGACCCCGCTATTCGTATCAATTACCCCAAGCCACTGTTCAAGGTCACCAAACTTAACACTACCACCCTCACTGCCAGCAACATTGTCACCGTACGTCCCTTAGAAAGACTGCAAATCGTTGCACAGGTAATGAACGAGGAAGACACATTAACGGTCAACACCAACTTTAACGGTGACGCGACTATTTCGATTTACGATGTCAAACGCTCGTTTATGGAAGTGCCAGGAACTGGTGACTATGAGGGAGAGACGCACACTGCATACTATCCTCAGGAACTCATCACACGCGTCACAGGAAAGGTGGTCAACGGAGTCTTTAACGGATCGGTTATCATTCCACGCTACGAACGCGCCAAGAACGGAGTGTGTACCATCAGTGTCTATGCACATCAAGAAGGCACCGAGAATATGGTCAATGGCTTGAATAATCAGCTGAAAATTGGCACATATAATGGTTCAAACATTGTGCAAGACAATGAGGTTCCCATCATCCAGACAATGTTTCTCAACAATGCCGAAGACTTTGCTGCATCGGCGCAGGTGAGTAGCAATGCCATGCTCTATATCCATGCTACCGACAACACAGCCTTTAACATCCAGCAGCAGGCTCTAGGGCAAGGCATGACCTTGCAACTTGACAACGGCAAGACTTCTTACCACCTCATCAAGAACCACGCACAACTCAGTGACGAAGGTCGCTCTCTAGACATTGCCATGCCACTAACCGACCTTACTCCAGGACGCCACACTTTGGACTTTTCGGTAGCCGATATCTGCGGAAACCGTTCCAACCACTCAATAGAATTTGTCGTCACCTCATGTAACGACATCACCATCGAGGCTACCGAGAGGTCAAGCTGCGAACAGGCCGAGATTGACCTCACAGGATTCTCGTTGACTAAGGCACCCAGCGTTAACCTCAAAGTCACCAACATCAAAGGCGAACTAGTGTGGACACAAAATGTCAACTCATTCCCCTATACTTGGAACTTGACCGACATGCGTGGCGAACGCGTTAAGCCGGGCTTGTACAAGATTCACGGAAACTATGAGAATGAGGAAGGATATGGCGGAACAAATATAGTCAACTTTGTGGTACTCAATCCATTAAACAATTGACAATTCATTCCATCATGATGCATAAAACAAATCTTACTACCCTTATTGCGGTGTTGGTCATGATGACTGCGACACTAACTGTCTATGCGTTGCCATCGTCACATTTCACCAACCAGTCAAAGCTCTCAAATGGCCATTGGGTTAAGATAGCGGTCAGTGAGACCGGAATGCACCAGATATCGCTCGAACAGCTTCAACAGATGGGATTCAGTGGCACAAGCAACATTCAGGTCTATGGCTATGGAGGTGTGCCACTCAACATTGTGCTCAACAACTCGCTGCCAGATGACCTTTCACAAATACCCGTGCTACGTCTGGCCGACAAGATCTGCTTTTATGCCAACGGGCCGCTGAGTTTCACCCTTGAGACCGAACCTGCCCCCCATTTCTCCTACCAACGCAACACCTATTCGCTCAAGGCCTACTACTTCTTGACCGAGAGCACAAACAGCACTACTAATGTACCTACACATGCCTTCACGACACCTGCGACTCCCAATCTGGTGAACACCAGTCTAGATGTTTTACTTCACGAGAAAGAGATGGTGTCAATGGCATTTACTGGTAGCGAATTGCTGGGAGAAGACTTAACCCACCCCTTTGATTTCCAACTCATTAACCCAAGCAGCACCCGCTTGGGCCTCACCAGCCGTGTAGCGGCAAAGGTGGTAAGAAAGGTGAAGGAAAGCAATGCGTCAGTCAGTGGCATGTTCTCATGCAAGCTCCATCTAGGAGATCATGTCATTGACGTACCCTACTCAACATCTGCCGCCAAGATTCCAGGTTGCACGGGTACCTATACGTACTATCAAACCAATCCTTCCCCCCATGAAAACATGGTGTGGTTTGACCTTCCTGACACATGTCACAATGGTTCTCTGCAATATACGGTCGCTGCAAAGCCCGACGAAACAAGCGCTCTGCTGCAACTAGACAAGTTGGACTACTTTATCATTACCTACGACCACTTCAACCGATTGGTGGGTCATCAGGCTGCACAGTGCATGATGGGGCTAACACACTCAACAGCACAAGACATTATTGAGGTCGAAGGTGCCAATAGAGTCGTGTGGGATGTCACCACTCCCACTAGCCCTAAGCAGATGTTGACACACATCGCAGGACAGAATACCCAGTTTACGCCCGGAGCGGTGGACCAGCCTAGGCAGTATGTAGCCTTCGACCCGGAAAGCACATTGCACACAATCGACAGTTTTGAAGTCATCGAAAACCAGAACCTGCACGGTACCGCCGTACCTGATATGCTCATCGTCACTCGCCATGAATTTATGCCTCAGGCACTGCGAGTGGCTCAACTTCACAAACTGAAAGACCGCATGGACGTGCTTGTGCTCGACCAGCAACAAATCTTCAACGAGTTCTCGGGTGGCACACCTGATGCCATGGCCATTAGGCTGCTCTGCAAGATGTTCTATGACCGTGACCCAAATAAGTTCAAGTATCTGCTTATGTTCGGGCATCTCAGCTTTGACAACCGTGGAATCGTCACTGGCAAACAGAACTGCATCATCAGTTATGTGTCGGCTACCAGTAACAACGAAGATAACAGTTATATCAACGATGACTTTTATGGCTATTTGCTCGACAACTCGGGACAGAAGCTCTCGTCTGACAGTCTGTGCATAGGCATTGGCCACATGCCTGTAGCCAATGCCACCGAGGCAGCCGACGCTGTTGACAAGCTGTACGGATATGTCTATTCGACCGACTATGGGCCATGGCGCAACAACTACAGTCTATGGGCCGAAAACAGCACGTTCAAGGGAGAAGGCGAGCTCAAGGTGTATGAAAACAAGATTGTCCCGGATTCACAAGGCCAAGATTCGATCATTCGTGTGCTCATCGATTCATTGTACCAGATGCATGAGTCACAAGCTGCCGGCATCGGATATATCATTGACCATGACGCACAGGCGCAGATGGTGCGTGACATGGCATTTGTTAGGATGTTTCCACAAAACATTGCGCAGTCCTATAAATCCATTGAGAAACAGGAGTCGTCTGAGGGAGCACGACACATTCAAGAGATGTTTAACGAGGGACAATATTTTGCCACTTACGTTGGCCACGCTGGCGCAACAAGTATGTCGGTGACAGGATTGTGGACATCAAAGCAGGTGCTGAACAACTCCTACTCTCGACTACCCATCATGACCACAGCCTGCTGCGATGTGGCACGCTTTGACAGCGACAATCGAGGCATCGCCGAACTTATGTTCCACAAGCGTGATGGAGGTGCCATTGCACTCTATACCACCACACGACAGGTACTGGCAAACTTCAACGATGACGTTAACCGTGCTTTTGTCAGTCGCATGTTCAGCTATAATACCACGGGCATTATGCCTCGTCTGGGCGACTGCTATAAGGCATCAAAGAACTGCTACAAAAATCCTAATTTAAACAAGTTCCACTGGGTTTTGCTGGGCGACCCCGCAATGCAAGTCAACTATCCAAAACCACTGTTCCAGATTACAGCCATCAACGGTGTGCAACTAACTAGTGGAGAGACTGTAGGAGCCGCACCACTGCAGCGAATCACAGTTGACGCGCAAGTGATGCAAGAAGGCAACCCCAATAGCGTCAACACGCAATTTAACGGCGATGCGACTTTTACCATCTATGACTCTGAGCGCATTTGTCTAGAACACATAAAGGGCACAGGAACTTATAAGAGTGACACGATGTCGCTTGCCTACCCTCGCGAAAAACTGCTACAGGTCACGGGACGAGTAGTCAACGGCAAGTTCCATGGAACAGGCATCATGCCACGCTTCAGCCGCTCTAGCGACAGTACGATGTTGCTATCGGTTTATGCCCACGAAGATAACACCGAGAACATGGTCAATGGCATCTATGACCAGCTGCATAAAAACAGCTACAACGCCAGCCTTGCCGTGCAAGACAAGGTGAGCCCAGTCATACAATCTATGTATCTCAATAATGACCATGAATTTGCTGCAAACGCCACCATCGGTTCCGAGGCAACACTCTATATCCATGCCACCGACAATACGGCGCTCAACACCCAGCAGTTATCGATGGGCAGAAGTATGCGGCTCACACTTGACAGCGGCAAAACATCCTACAACCTAGCAAAAGACCTGGCAAAGGTTAGCAATGAGGGAAGAACACTCGAAATCGCTATGCCCCTCAACGGCTTAACCGCTGGTCACCATACACTCGACTTCACTATCTCAGATGTGTGCGGTAACATCGCCACCAAACGCATCAACTTTGTGGTAAGCAGCCAGAACGACTTGCTACTTCGAGCATCAGATATAGCCTCAAGCGACGAAGTCAGCATCGACTTGACCGATTTTGCACTGAGCAACCCACCCCAGGTCAATATCCATGTCACCGATATGTACGGGAACCTCGTTTGGAGCAAGCAGACCAACGCCTTCCCCTGCACATGGGACCTGAAGGACAACACTGGGAAGCGAGTGTCCAACGGCTTGTACCACATCTATGGCAATTACACTAGCGACGAGGGCTACGGAGGCTCCAACCTCATCGACTTTGTCGTCCTCCCTACCTTAAGCGATTAGCCGTTGCCACTAACCATTAGCAACAAGCCGCCAGCTGAACATCAATCAGTTGGCGGCTATTGTTTAAGAGAGACGGGTCTCAATTTGTCAGATGTCCACGCGCCTCGCGTGCGATACTGCGCGCCGTGCGTTCAGGGATACCAGGCTTTTCAAGAATCGGTTTGAAACCTGTCTTGGTGCGCTTGAACTTGCCATTCTCCTCGACGCGCACCACCATGTCGTTATACTTCACGATCAAGTACTCGGCCAGGCGATTCCATCGGGCTATCATCTCGTCGCCCTTCTGGCAGCCATAATCGGTGAGATAACGCACAGCTGCCGCCTCGTCAGAGCGGAGCAGCTCAATGGCATTCGCCTCGACTTGTGGCTGCAACGTGCGGTAGCTGTTGTCGAGCGAGTCACGCACAGCTTGCAGACTCGGGAACATCAAGCTGTATCGCGGGTACACCATGTTTGCCACCCAGTTGCACACCCAGTAGGCATTGTCACGGCTAAAGGTCACGCAGTCAGCACCAGGCGTGTTGTAGCACAGCGGCTGACGCGTGCTGCAACAATACACGGGTGTATAGGCAGCCATATTGCCATCATCATTGGCCCACCAAATCACGCCACCCACTTGACGTGGCATCCAAGATCGCATTTGTGCAATCCACGAAAACGCACTCTGTTGCGTGGCGATAGGTCGTTCGTTGAAACACTCCAGGCTATCCACTTTATAATATAAGGGGGTGGGACGATAGGGCGAGTCGTAAAGACCTGCTCCAGGGTCGTTGGTCATGTCGAGCGGAGTGCCTTCATAGTGATCGCGCAAGCATTCCTGCACATCGGCAACAGTGAGCTTGCGGTTGGGCACTATCCACAGTGGCATCGGCTCAGTATCCAACTGTTTGCCCAGCACGAACGGTAAGTACTTCTCGCCGAAGCCTTCACTGTAACGGCGGTAGATGGTCCACACGCGGGCCTCACAGATGCGGCGAGCACGGAAATTGTCCTCGGCATAGGCATCATAGAAACTGAAGTCCTTGTCTTTACCATTGAACCAACCCTGTTGGCGTGCAAAGGTGATACAGTTCTTTGAGAATAGCACATTCTTCTTGTCCTTCTGGTCAAAGGTGCGGATGCGGCTCTGATTGGCATGGGCACATATTGCGTTGTCTGGCACACGCAGTGCCACCCAAGCGACAGCCTTGCTACCAGGACCACAGCCAACCATCTCCATGATCCAAGCCTCGGTAGGGTCGCAAACGGGGAGGGTCTCGCCCCTGCTGGTGTAACCGTATTCTTCAACGAGTTCTGCCGTGCCGCGGC
>JAEEVE010000106.1 GCA_016290765.1 Muribaculaceae bacterium | reverse complement strand
AGACAATCATGTCATAATTCTCAAGGAAAATGATCTTTCCTAAGAACTGAGGCATGCGAGATACCTCAATAATTCGCTTGATCAAATCTTGTCCTGCACCATCGGCGGGATGCGCCTTACCAGCATAGATGAACTGAACGGGGAATTGTTCGTTGTTCACAATCTTGGACAAACGGTCCAGATCGTTGAATAACAGATAGGCGCGCTTATAGGTAGCAAAGCGTCGTGCAAATCCGATGAGCAACGCGTTGGGGTTGATCTTGTCGACAATCGACATGATGCGTGTGGGATCGCCCTGCTTCTTCAGCCAGTTAGCAGTAAAGTCACGCTTGACAAAGTTGATAAACTTGTTCTTCAGCTGCATGCGCAGGTTCCAGATGGCCTCGTCGGGCACACTGTAGATGGGTGCCCAAGTCGCCAGCTCATCCTGGTGGTCCAAATAGTTGGCTCCAAAGGTCTGTGCATAGAATGTCTTCCATTCACTGGCAGCCCAGGTGGGCATATGCACACCATTAGTGACATAACTCACGTGCGATTCTTCGGGGGCATAACCTTTCCAAACGCCTTGGAACATCTTCTTTGATACTTCGCCATGAAGCCAGCTAACACCATTGGACTCCTGCGTAGTGTTCAATGCAAACACGCTCATTGAGAACTTGTCGTTGCTACCAGGGTTCTCACGCCCCATGTTCATCAACTCGTCCCATGTGATGCCCAGTTTGGCGGGGAACTCGTTGATATACTTGTGGAAAAGCCCCTCGTCAAAGTAGTCATGTCCAGCGGGAACAGGGGTGTGGACGGTGTAGAGCGACGAGGCACGCACCATCTCCAAAGCCTGGTTGAAGGTGAGTTTCTCGTCTTGCACATAATCTACCAGGCGCTGCAGGTTGAGCAATGCAGCATGCCCCTCGTTGCAGTGATAGACATCGTGCTTGAGTCCTAGCTTCTTGAGTAACAAAACGCCACCAATACCTAGCAGGTATTCCTGCTTGATGCGGTTCTCCCAGTCGCCACCATAGAGCTTGTGGGTAATGGCACGATCATACTCGCTGTTCAGGTCTACGTCGGTGTCGAGCAGATATAGTTTCATGCGTCCCACATTCACACGCCATACGTTAGCATAGACTACATGACCGGGATAAGGCACTTCGAGGATCATCTGTTGACCCTGTGCGTCGACCATTGGCTCAATGGGCAGCTGAATGAAATTCTGTGGTTCATAGTTGGCTATCTGCTGGCCATCCATCGAAAGCGTTTGGGTAAAGTAACCAAATCGGTACAGGAAGCCAATAGCAGTCATATTGACACAGCGGTCGCTAGCCTCCTTGATATAGTCACCGGCAAGGATTCCCAAGCCGCCCGAATAAATTTTCAATGCATTGCACAAGCCGTACTCCATGCTGAAGTATGCAACCGAAGGCAGGTCATCGCGCATGGGTTGGCTCATATAATTGCTATAGTGGTCATAGACCGTGTCGATGCGGTCCAGGAGGGAGCGGTCCTCAACAATCTGGTCGAAACGCTCTGACTTCATCTTTTGCAGCAGCAAGACGGGGTTCTCGCCCGTGGAACGCCACAGTTCGCGGTCCAGGTCGTGGAAGAGCGATTTGCCCTCGCTGTTCCAAACCCACCACAGGTTCTTGGATAACTCCTCCAACTTCTTCAGACGTCCGGGGAGTTCACTTTGCACAGTCAGATTGCGCCATTGGGGCGCATTGGTGTTGCTTACTTTTAGTTTCATATTGTTAAATTATTATTTTCTAAAGGTACTAGATGCACCAGATATACTTTGATGCTCTAGATGATTCTTATTCATCAAATGAATATGCTTCCTGATAAGCGGCTATAAACTGCTTCCACTGGGCTTCCTTGGCGGTGATGCGAGCAGCCTTCATGCGTGCAAGCATCTGACGAGCAGGCATGTGGTAATAGCGCATCAGCTCGGCTGCCAGCGCATGTACCGTCTCGCTATAGTTTGAGTCAGTTCGATGCAGCACAGTCACGCCACTGCTGGCGGGATCGGTGTCAAAGTTGTCAAGCACCCATTGGCCGAATCCGGCAAGATTGGTGGTGATAGTGGGTACCCCGAAAGCTACACTCTCGAGGGGCGTATATCCCCAGGGCTCGTAATATGACGGGAACACTGTCAGGTCCAGACCTACAAGTACGTCATAGTAACTAAGCTCGAACACCCCGTCATGGCCGTTAAGATAGCACGGCACATCAATCACCAGTAATTGGTCGTCGGGCTTATTGGTAAAACTGACATCACGCATCTTGCGCAACACCACATCTTGTCCGGGTTGGTGCAGATCATGTGTCACCACAGGGTTGGACAGGCGCTCTGCGATGTTACTGCACAGGTTTCGCACCAACTCAAAGCGTGGGCAGTCGACCCACGAGGGCACCAGGACAAATGCCACTACAGGACGGGTCGCCTGTACATTGCTGTGCAACAGAGTGCGCATTACATTCAGCGCGTCTAGGTAGAGGTCGATGCCCTTGTTACGGAACTCGCAACGTCCCGATGTGGCGATCAGTAAGGTGTCGTCGGGTAGTATGCGTCCCGTCAAGGCCTTGACCACATCTAGCATCTTTTCACGCGCGCGTTTGCGTGCAAAATCATAATCTTTGCCCTTGGGCACAAAGCGTTGCTCAAAGGCGTTGGGGGTCACCAGAGGACGGCGTTCGAGCAACTGCTCGCACTCACGGGCAGTGACCTCGCTCACCGTAGTGAACGCGTCGGCGGCGTGAGCAGCAGCCTTTTCCAACGAATGTTTCGACTCCATGTTCAGCTCACTAGCCATCTGGTCTCCGTTATAGCCCGGCATATAGTCATAAAGCGGCTTGCCATTGCCAGCGATGCTGCGTCCTATGCTAGTAGCATGAGTGGTAAACACCGTGTGCACTTGAGGCAGACGCGACTTGATATAAAGCAAACCCATGCCAGTAGTCCATTCGTCAAAGTGTGCCACCAAGCGCTTGCACTTGTCGCTCCAATGGCAGGAAATGCTCTCAATCACCTTGGCAGCTGCGACAGCAAAGGCGCAGGCCTCGTCATAATCGCCATAGCCGTGCAACGAGTCAACGTGGTATAGCTCCCACATCTGGGCATAGATATCGTTGATGCGTCCCTCAAGGTGACGAAAGCTCACCAGGATGGCAAGTGGCCTGCCGGGAACATCCCAACGTCCCGTGCGCACCTTGATTTCGTCAGGCAATCGGGTTGACTTACGCCAGTCGTCTAGCACAGTGCGGCACTCGTCAAAGTCGGGCGACTCGTTGGTGGGTGCCCACACGTCTGGACCAATGAAGATGACTTTATCCTTATAGAGTGACTGTAGGGTCTTTGCTTTGGTCGAGAGAACGGCATAGATGCCACCGACCTTGTTGCAGACCTCCCAGCTTGTCTCAAATAGCAAATCTAGCATAAAAAGAATAATCCTAGCGTTTTGAAACCGCAAAATTACAAAAAATATCTCAACCGAGCTCCAAAAAGCTCAACTAACCTCATTTTTTTAGCTTATTTTGCCGTTTTTGAGACTTTTTACCTACAAAAAAGCAGCGCCTCTATTTGCAAGAGACGCTGCATTGCACAAAGGCACAAAAATCTTATCTTATTCAGAATCTGAATCCGATGGTCGCTGAGATGCGGTTGTTGTGGTCCTTCACCTCGTCATATACGGTGGGCAGGTCGTTGATGCCTGGGAACACGTGATAGTTGTTCTTGCGATACTTGTGCACATAGGACATATCGAAATAGAAGTGGTTGTGACGATATCCAAATCCAGCAGTCATGTACTGTGTGCTCAGGTCGTAGGTATAAGCGGTGCTGATACCGCACACGTTCACGTCGACCTGGTCTTCCTTTACTTCATTCTTGGCAGCACCTGTCTGATAAGAATAACCAGCACGAAGGCTCCACTTGGGGGTGACACGATACTCGCCACCCAGACGAATGATGTGCTGGCCTTGCAGATAGGCCTTGACATCATCGGTGGTGTAACGGTTCTCGGTGAAGTGATGGTAGTTGCCCTCCCAATCATCCTTGACGCGAATGTTGTCGGTAGCCACATACTCATAGTCTGCGCTGAGGATACCCTTAGTACCAATGACAGCAGCCACACTGCCTACTAAGCGCCAAGGTGTGCGCAAGTCATAATCCATGCGGTAAATATCAGTACCGTCAACCAGTGTATAGCTCGTACCATTCAGAGGATAGAATGCAGTGCTCAATCCCTGGCTAAAACGGTCGGTCAGCTTGTAATAGGTGGGTGAGTGGAAAGCCACGCCAAAGCGCAGTTCATTTATCGGCTTGACGATGACACCCAACTTAAAGTTGTATCCTGTACCCTTGGTCTGCGACCAGTTGGTAAAGCCCAAGTCCATGTCGCCATCGACCAGCACAGCTTCAGGATCATCGGGTGCACTATACACCTCGGTATCACCTAATGACTCGCCGTAGTATTGATTGTACTCATATTTCATGTCGGTGATTCCAACTCCCACACCCAAGAATAAGGTATTGGAGATGCCGCCACCAAAATTGATGGCAAACTCATCGACACGTCCACGCTCGTCCATATCATACTCGCCCAGTGCAGTGACACCATCAAATCCTAAACCAGCAAATTGGTTGCCCTCGAAGTTGGTGGGGATGACCAGATAATTATCAAAGGCCAAAACGTGGTTCCAGTCGGCAACGCTGTTAGTAAACGGGTCAGTGACTAGAATGTCATCGGCATTAATCTCCTTGGCCATCATTTTATCGGCCAGATAGTTGGTGATACTGGTTGGAAGCTCTCCTGCACCACGATAGCGGCGATTGAAGTCCATCAAGCGATTATAGCTAATACCCCAGTTGAAATTGTTGTTATCTCCAAACTTCACAGCACCCACATAACCCACATTGTTAACATTGAAACGCGTATTACTCTCAGTGAGGCTCGGTGTCTTAGTGCTATTCAAGTCCAGGCTTAGGGTAAGGCTTACGTCGCTACTGCGATAGACACCAATGCCAGCAGGATTTTGGTTGAGCGAGGATATATCTCCACCCAGTGCACCAAAGGCACCGGCCATTGACTGGAAACGCGAGGAGCCCCGCAGTTCGGTCTGGGACAGTCGCAAGTTATCGAAAGCATATTCGTTTTGCGGGGGCTGTGCCACAGCTGCCAGAGCAGTCAACATGGCAAAACCCAAAATGATTCTTTTCATTGTCTTATCTATGTTTTAGAGATTGCTTTTAACTAGAAGCTCTAGACTTTCTAGATGGTCTAGATTATCTAGAGCTTCTAAATGAATTGTGCATTGAGGGATGGTTAATGTCTGCGACCTCCGCCGCCGCCACCGCCGCCGCTGCCGCGGGAACTTCCACCACCGCTGAAGCCACCACTGCTGCCACGCGAGCCGCTGAAGCCTCCGCCACTGTAACTGCGTGAACTGCCACCGCTATAGCTGCGTGAGCCGCTGCTGTAACCACTGCTACGAGATGTGCTGGGTGAGTAGCTGCGACCGCTGCTGCTGCCGCTGCGCGACGATGAGCCACTGTAGACCGACGAGTTGCTGCCGCGACTGCGGACACTGCCGCCACTGCGGACACTGCCGCCACTGTAGCCACCACCGCTGGCGGTGTTGCGGTTGATGTTGCCCACAGCGCTGCTAGGACGTGTGCGGCCAGTATTGATGCCACTGCCCGTCATGCCGCTGGGGCGTGTGCGGCCATTGTTGATCGTTCCAGCTCCTGTGCGGGTGTTGCCATTGCCACCACGCAGACTGCGAGAACTGGCGGTTGTGCCTGCGCCACGGCGTGAGCCACTGAGCAGACTGCGATTATCGCCGGGTAAGCGATTGCCATGATGTCCGTGCCAGCGACCATTGTTGTTAGTCCAATGGCCTCCCCAACCGGGATTATACCCCCAGTGGTGTCCATAAGGATGGTGCCAATACCAGGAATCCCATCCCCAGCCGTAGTGTCCACCCCAGCCCCAAGTGTAGTGCCAGTAAGGACGGCTCCATCCGTAATAACCGTACCAGCTGTAATAAGGACGGTACCAGCCGTACCAGCCAGTGTAGTACAGATCATAGAACGGATCGTAGAAGGGGTCATAGGTATAATAGGGCCAGTAGCTGCCATAGCCAAAGCCCCACCCCACGCGTGGCGTGTAGCCATAGTTCGAGCCGATAATCAGGTTGACCGACGGAGCGTTGTCATAGTACAGTTCAACCAACTCGGCATCATCGCTCAACACTACAATGTCGGGATTATAGAAGCGCTCTATGCGCTGTGTGTTTCCAAACATCGTTCCATCGTCAGGAGCGTCGAGATAGAGCGTGTCGTTCTCAGGCTGGCTGTAAATGCCTCCACGACGATTATACTCGTCGACATCGCGGTCAGTCTGATAGTTCTTCTGAACAGTGACCTTGTAGCTGGTGGGCACTTGCGTGCGAGTCTTCGTGGTTTCCACCTTCTTGGTCTCCTGCTTTACTTCAGTGGTTGAGCCACCATAGTAAATGTCATCATAATCCTGCGCATGGATTACGGTGCCGGCACAGAGTGCCAGGACACCCATCAGTGATAAAACTCTTGCTTTCATATCTAATTTAGTTAAAATAAATTCACACTATTTTTCGCCTTTTTGACTTTCGGCAGAACCAAAAGTTTAAAGGCACTTCACCAAATTCGTTGCAAGTTACTCATTCCTTTTGGAATGGCAAGCAGTTTTGCCTTAAAAAAGCGTCAACAAGCCTCATTTTTAATCTTTTTTATTGTTTGAAGTGTATTTTCTATTACTAGATATGGCAAAACATATGCCACTCACGCTTCGTTAGGCATCAATCCTAGCGCTAATCGACAAACAGGCCTTATTTATAGATGAGCCGGTGTGAACAATCTAGAGACTATTGACTTTTTCGATTATTGCCGTTAATTTCCAAAAAAGTAGTAACTTTGCAATCGCAATTAGTTTTGACTACTATGATTCAGGTACGCATTGCAGAAGAGATATTACAGCATTGCCCCAATATGCAGGTGGGGCTGGTGTCGGCTCGGGTGGTAAATAGCGAGACAAGCGATGAACTGTGGGGCGAGATTGAGACCGCAGCAGCTAGCATCGCCTCTAGCTACGAATTGCTGGCAGTAAATCAGCGTCCTGCCATTGCTGCAACCCGCCGTTTGTACAAGGCATTGGGTAAAGACCCTGGGCGTTACCGCGTTGCGAGTGAGCAGCTCTGTCGCCGCATCATCAAGGGTTTGGGGCTGTACAGATTGACCACGCTGATTGATGTGGTAAATCTGGTGTCGCTCGTTAGTGGTTATCCTATCAGCGGTCTTGATGCAGACAAGATCGAAGGTCACAGCATTGAGATGGGCGTGGGCCGAGCTGGCGAAACATATCACGGCATTGGGCGTGGTGAATTGAACATCGAGGGCATGCCGGTTTATCGCGACGCTCTGGGCGGTATTGCCACACCAACGAGCGACGAGGAGCGCACCAAGTTCACACTTGACACAACGCACATACAAATCTGCATCAATGGATTTGGCGAAGAAATGCCCATGCAAGAGACCGTCGACTGGATGGTGCAGCTGCTCAAGAAATATGCCCAGGCGACAATCATTGACGCACAATGCTCAAAATTTAATTAATAAACTATCAACCATATAAGGATGGCACAATTACTAGAAATGATGGTTAACAACATCAACGAGCGGCATATTGCCGAGGTCGTTGATTGTTTGATGGATGGAGGTATCATCGTATACCCCACCGACACAGTCTATGCGTTGGGGTGTGACGCGATGAACAACCAGGCCATTGAGCGCATTTGCTCACTTAAAGAGATGAAATCGGCCAAAACCAACCTCTCTATTATTTGCTCTGATATCAGCGAGGTGTCACAGTACGCCAAGTTTGACAATACTCAGTTCCGCCTAATGAAGTCCAACTTACCTGGTCCGTTCACATTCATCTTCTCGGCAATGAGCAAGCTGCCCAAAGCGTTTAAAGGTCGTCGCACTGTCGGAATTCGTATCCCCGACAACGAGATCGCCTTAAGCATCGTTAGGGCACTAGGTCGCCCTATCCTGACGACCTCGGTGCCTGGTGACGACGAGGATTACCGTTGTGAGCCCGGGTTGATTGCCGAAGCATTTGACAACGTGGTTGATATTGTTATTGATGCAGGTCGCGGATCAATGATGCCGTCAACAGTGGTTGACTGCACAGGTACAGAGCCCACTATCGTGCGTCAGGGAAAGGGCGAGCTGAGATAACAACCTGTTTTTGAGCTCGTTACCCTACCCCACTTCTTACTTGCAGTACAAGATCTATAGTTATTCATGCAATATGAAAAAGAGTCAAATATTAATAATGTGTGGCTTGCTGGTGATGGCGCTGGGCAGTTGCAATAAGAAACCGTCACGAAAGACGGCAAACAATCAACCCACTACCAATGAGCAGACTGTGACGCAAGCTCCGATACCGCAAGACCTGATACCTGTAAACTTCCCCACAGTGGTTGACTTCTATGCCACATGGTGCGGGCCATGCAAACAATTGGCTCCTATTCTTGAGAAATTGGAGCAAAAGTACCAAGGTCGCGTTTCGTTTATTCGCATTGATGTTGACGAAGAGCCCGGCCTGGCTCAGGCATTCCAGGTCGAGTCTATACCCACCTTATTCTTTATTACTCCTGCAGGTGTTGTTGATGCTTGCATCGGACTCCAGTCGGAAGGTGATTTAGAGGCACAAATCCAGGCAATGCTAGCCAGATAAGGCCTACTCTGGTATGATAAGAACTGAAAAAAGCACTTTTTTGTCGAAAAAAGTGCTTTTTTGTTTTGCAATTCAAAAAAAAGCAGTACCTTTGCACCCGCAATCGAGAGATTGCCAAATGGAGCGGCGGGATAGCTCAGATGGTTAGAGCGTCGGATTCATAACCCGGAGGTCCTGAGTTCAATTCTCAGTCCCGCTACAAGAAAGGATGCCACATCGGCATCCTTTCTTAGTT
>JAEEVE010000105.1 GCA_016290765.1 Muribaculaceae bacterium | reverse complement strand
GCGTATTACATCTTTTGGTACAGATTTATATCCTTTTCTTCGTGCTCAAAGTTTGGGATGACGTCCTTGATTAAATCAACGACTTGAGCTTTAGTGAATTCCGTTCTAGCGAAGAGGCTTTCTAATTTTATGAAAAAAGATTTCACTTCATCCATTCCATGTCTAGTCATCTGGTTCACTACGCCAAGTGCTTTGAAACGCTGCATGTCAATTCTCTCTCCAGGGATATAGAATTCCTCAAAGGCTTTTTCACCAGTAGTGTCACTTTTAAAATATACTACGGGGTATGTTGTACTATCATGCTTCATGTCTTGAGCATACTGTTTGGCTTCTTCGTCATTGGTACACTCTTTTTTAACAAAGCCCTCGGCTTTTAAAAATTCATCACAAATGCTACTGAATGTGAGCATCTGGTCTTCACCCAGTTTTGGGAAAAACACTTCTCCCCCTTTGCCAAGAATACAAGCAAGCATACAAATCTGGCCACTCTCTTCGGGACTAACAAAGTATCTTTTTACATCGCAAGGAGCAGCAAGAGGCTGGCGTTTTTGAAGCCGGTGAATCCATCCGTCAGGCAAAGAACCGTTGCTGAATGCCACATTAGCAAAGCGGGCTGTGGTGACTTTGAAGAACTTATTGTATGCCATCACCAGATCTTCCATGATACGTTTGCTTGCTCCCATAATATTAACAGGATTTGCTGCCTTGTCTGTACTCACACAGAAGAAATGTTTTGGAGGATAAACCGTCAACAGATCCATTAACTGTTGGGCTTTAATGCAATTGTTCTCAATCAATGCTTGTACACTATAGCGATCTTTTTCGCTTCTTACATGCTTGTGAGCCGAGAAGTTTGCAACAATGTCAAATCCTTTTTCTTCACGAAAAATTCTCTCAAAAATAGGGTCTGTAAAGTTGAGCGTATAGCAGCGGAACTCATCTGGCACGTACAGTCCCTTGGTACTACGCACGTCGCGCACCAATTCTGCTAATCCATTCTCGTTGAGGTCAACCACTACTACACTTCTGGGTTCAAAACGCAGTATTGCTTTGATGAAACTAGATCCAATGCTACCAGCTCCACCAATTACGCATACTTTCTTGCCTTGAATCTCTTGCGTGAGTGTTCCTTTGTTTGCCTCAATATCAGAAGCAAACATACTGTAAGACCTAAAGATTACACTATCTTCAATGAATTTATCTAAATTGAACATGCTAATCAGGTATGATGTTTTTAAGCAGGATTATGCATCTTTCGCACACTGATTCTTCTGTATTTGTCAGTGTAAGATGTAATTCGGCGCTCACTAGTGAAAAGGCTTGTGTGTTAAAGGGAATAAACTGGGGACACCGGGCTGGGGTGCCCGATGGCCGTTTGTGTGGGTTGTGGCATCTTGTTGCCGTGTATTGTTGACACTATCGCAGTAGTCACGCAATCAAGCAGTTAAGATGGCTATTTAATATATAGGTCAACCCCTCAGAAATGATGGGCTGATAATATCTTGCAAAAATACAAAAAACTTTTGGAACTATCCTCATTTTTTAACAATAAAAATGGCGGCAAAGACGCAAATATCCTTGCCGCCATCGTGGTGATTTTTGTTATTCGGCGACCGAAATCATCTGGCCGGCGCTGTGGGCGCTCATTTCGGGAGCCTGCTGGCTCTGGATGGTAGCCACGCCGCTCGAGAAGGTGCCAGGAGTGGTGGCAAACACATCGTAGGTGATGACGTGCACACCCTTGTTCAAGTGATCAAAGAACAGATTGGTGGCGCTGTCACGCGTCTCGCGATAGTAGCCTACACCCTCCTGATAGCGGTAGCCGCTGGTCTGGTCCACTGGCTCGAAGCACGAGGCGCGCTCGTCGGTGAGCGTGACATAGTCCATGGCCTGTTCGCAGGTAATAATCAGGCGCACGCGCACCTTGTCGCCTACGTGGATGGCGGTGCTGGCTGGACGCTCGGCGGCATCGAGGGCAACAAATTCCTTGCTGATGCTCATCTCCTTGATACTCACTTCTTTGACATCCTGCATAGGCAGGGTGTACTGCCAGTAAATGCCACCCCAGGCGGGGCTGCTGCCACTGCGCTCAATGGTAAACAGGCTGCCCGGTTTGGCGTCGACGTCGCGTCGACTGTAGCCGATGAAACTATCGAAACGGTCTAACACAACAGGGCGGCCATCGATGCTGATGGATGGGGTGTGGCTGCGGTCTATCCACTGGCTGCCACTCGACAACAATGCCTGGACGGCATCGGCTGCCAGACTCGAGCCGCCCCAATCGGTAGTGCGCTTGCTCAGCAACATCCATTTGCGTATTTGGTCAAGTTCTTGTGTGCGACCGTCTACCTGGTTCATCGCGCGTAGGATGACGCTTGTGGCGGCCACCTGCGACGGAGTGAACCACCGCTCGTTGCGGTACTGATCCCAATACATGCCAATCTCGGGCTTCACCGAGGCAAACTGGCGCAGCGACTCGGTCAGGCGTGTGGCCTCTTTGTGATTGCCGGCACGTTCCAATGCCATGGCGTAGAACGCCTTGCTGGTGAGCGAAAGGTCAAGCTTACCCCACTTCTTGCCCATCTCCTTGATGGCCTTGTTATAGAGTTTCTTGGCATCCTTGCTCATGGGAATGTCGCTGAACAGTGAGCGAGTGTAGGCATAGTCAGAGAAGATGGCCTTTTTGTACTCTTTCTTCTTCGACTCGGCAACAGACTCTTTCTCATAGTAGTTAAGGGCGCGGGTAATCATCTGGTTCAGTCGCTCGTCGTTGGGTTGGTAGCCTAGTTGGCGCAGATTGCCCAGGATTTCTAGTACCTCGCCCGTTGCCCAGAGCGATGATTTGCAACCAGTGTACTTGTACCAGGTAAAGCCGCCATCGCTTAGTTGCAGATTAGCCAAGGCGTTGACCAGACGGTCATGTTCGGCGCGCGACTTGTCGGCATCGAAGTAGTTGGCCAGTTGCTGCATCTGCAGGGTTTGTCGCTCGCTGCTGCGTAACCAGGGCGAAGCGACGAGTGTGCCAATCTTCAGGTCGGCATTGCGATCGAGGGCCGAAACTAGCATCGAGTCTTTGGCGTTATCCTGCCAGTAGCGGAACGCCTCAGCAATAATGGGTTGGCTGTTGGCGATGCCACGTGCTACATTCAACGCATATAGGCTATGTGCAATCGAGGTAGCCACCTCGCTGTTGTCGCTGAAGATGCTGGGCAAGGCGGTCACGCAGTACCACACGGGGTTGTCGCTGTACTCGAGAGTCACGCGGGCGTTCTCGGGCACATCGGGCATCGTGAAGGTATACTGGTTTTTATCGGCATCGATAAAGAACGGGTTTGTTTCGATGATGGGCGAGATGGCTGAGAGCACGGGCAGCAGCACCTGCTCGCCGTCTCCGAAGTCATCGCCCACGGCGCGCACGCGGAATCCCACATACGGGATGGTATCAGGAACAGCCCACGACATCATCAGGGGTTTGGTGGCCTGCGGCTCAACGGTCTCCTTGAACGACTGCTGGGCATACACTTGACCCGTGCGCGGGTCGAAGGCCTCAATCAACGCGTCGGCCACAATGGCGTGGTCGCTGGCGTTCTGCAGGTTGGCAGCCAGGCGGGTCACATCACCCTGACGCACAAAGCGCGGCAGGCTCGACTTAACCATCAGCGGCTTCTGCGTCAGCACCTCGGCATTAAAGATGTCGCTGGCCAGACCCTGGGTGTAGGCGATGGCCTGCACCAGCCAGGTGGTGTTGAAGTTGGGCGCGTCAAACTCCAGCGTCAGGTTGCCCTGCGCGTCGCTGGTGAGCATGGGTTGCCACAGGGCAGTCTTCACGTCGCTCATGCGCATCTCTACCTTGTCAAGCTTCTTCTGGTCGACGGTGGGTTGCTCTTTGGCGACGGATTGTTCCTCCATGTTGTTTGAATTGTGCTCAAAGACAACAGTTTCTTCCTTGAGCGCGCGGGCAGGAGCTGCACCCATTTTTAGCAACACGTGCTCATAGAACGGGTTGTCGCAGCCTTGCCAGAAGTCGCGCCCATACGTGTAGAGAATTGGGCTATTGTAACGCATCTTGTCGGTGTCGAAATAGTCGGCCTTCCAGGAGCTCTCATTTGACGTGCTGCGATAAGACATCATGTGGTCGGTGCGGATGACATTGATTTTGTAGTAGTACGGTGAGAACGACCAGGTGTTGTCGCTGAGCGAGTTCAGCGCCTTGTCAAACATCTCGAGCATTACGGCACCCTGCTGGGGCTTGCCGTTCTTGTCCTTGAGGGTGAATGACCAGCGCTCGGGCTTGCCGGGAACCAACTTGTCGCGGAAACTGGTTGCGGTGACCTTCATCGTCTTGGCGCAAGCAGGCACAGTCATCGATATTTCTTTCTCGAAGTACTTGCTGTGGTGATATGCCATGAATTTCAGGTTCAACACTTCGTCGGTCTTGGCGGGCACCAGGAAGGTGAATTCTTGGAAGCCGGCCTTGTTGCGGTGGATCCACCCGTCGCCCAGCAGTTGGGCACGGCCGTTGCCCACATAGTAGATGTGCGCCTCGGGTGTGCTGGTTCCGATGGTCACATGCGCCACGTTCTTGTCATCGATATAGTACCCGTCCTCAGGAATCCACAGGGCCTGGTCGGCGATGGGTGCCTTGCCGTCGGTCTTGCGGTAGAGGTTGATGCTGGTGATTGTATAGTCATCATCGTCAGGGAAGAATACACGCATGTAGTAGACCCCCGATGGCAGATGGGTCAAGTCAACCACAGGATTGTCGCTCGAGAATGTGCCGCGGATGGTGTCGATGCTCTCACCTGTCAGGCGATAAGCGAGCGCCACGACTTTTTCGGTGGTGTCGGTGGTGTTGACGGTCAGTGGCAATTTCAGGGGCGCAATATTGTTGTGGTCAATATTATGCTTAGTCAGCACAACTTCGCGCTTGTTGCCAATGTGGAATCCGGCTGTGGCCTCTTGGCTTTCACCCGTGGCATTAGTCACTTGGGCGTGGGTGATGTAGCGGTAGTAGCACGAGTAGTATCTACTCTGGCGCAATTCATAGAAATTCTCGTTGGCAAATGTCACTTGGAATTGTCCCTTTGCATCGGTACGGATGATAGTGTCGCACACCTCGTCATCTCGCTCATGAATGGGGCGGTAACGCCACCAGCCCCAGAACCAACTGCGTTTGGTGAGTTTCAGCTTCACCTCGGCATTGGCGACAGGCATACCGCTGTAGGTCAGGGTTTTGCCGCTTACGGTGATGGGCTCGCCGGGCTGGAATGTCAACTCCTCTTGCGGGAACTCGACATAGAACGTCGGGGTTTTGTACTCGCTCACCTTGAAGTCCTTCGACACGATGCCGCCTCCTTTTTGCAAGCCCAAACTGATGTAATAGGTGCCCAACAGGCGGCCCGCTTCGATCAAGGTCTTGCCCTCAACGCGGCCATAGGCATCGGTCGTGGCGGTTTGCTCGTCCACAATCTTGTGGTTAGCATCTTTGACGGTGATGAACACTTCGCGGTTGGCAATGATTGTGCGTTCGTCATGGCTGTGGTGGTAGAGGATGGCGGCCCACTGCACGGTCTCGCCTGGGCGGTAGATGCCCAGGTCGGTGAACACGTTGGCCGAGTAACCGCCTGCGCTGTTAGAAGTGTTGCGGTAGAAGTTGGTGGTGGGGCCATAGTGGTCATCGCCCTTGCTTACCGTGTAGTAAACGTTGTTGTAACCCTTGTTGTTGGGCACATCGACCGTGCCGTCTTTGGCCGTGGTCACGCGCCAGTCATTGTCGGTAACAGTGGCACCGGCAACAGGCGCGCCAGTGGCATCGTCGACAACGATGATGCGGTTAATGAGAGACTTAGTCTCATTGTCACGGAGTGGACCGGCCTCGCTCATGTTGAACGAGGCGAGGTCATAGATAATCAGACGGTTGCTCTTTTTGAAATCACTGGGAACTACGTCCTTGCCGTTGTTCTTGTAGATGGGGTAGATGACATACTTGCCGTAGGGTAGGGCGGTAAACGTGAGCTCGGCCTTATCTTCAAAGGGCACCGTGCCGTTGATGTGCACGTTTTGCTCTGCAACGAGCTTCAAGTCATTGAGTTTGAGTTTTTTGTCTTTCCATGCCTCAGTGTCAATATCTTCGGGCAGACGATAGATACCCACACGCAGGTCGTTGACGTTGCGCACGTTCAATTTCACCTTCACAGCGGCTTTCTCGGGATGGGCCGACACGTTGGAGTTCAGATGACCGTCAAAACTCACGTTGGCATTCTTGCGCTCAATATGGACGATGCTGTTGCGAATATCGTTGGCATAGATGGAGTTCGGGAATTTCTTGACATAGGCCCTGAACACATCATAGTACTTGTCGCCACTGAGGTAGCTCAATGGCAGGCCCGACTCGGGATAGTCGATAAATTCCTCGTAGAGTTTCTGGTACTTCTCATCGCGGCTGTAGCCATTGGCGATGGTGTTGCAGCGGGCAAAGATGGTGGCGGTCACGTCATTGGGACTGGCAGTTTCCATGTCTTTGTACAACTGTTCCTCCAGTTTGTCGGTGACGAGGTCCTCCCCACGGTAACACAAGAAGTGGTACAGAGTCGGCACGTACTTTGCGCCCAGGTCGTCATACCGAAGAATCTTGTTGTACTCTTTGATAGGGTGTTGCAGCAGTGCCGCACGGTCGTTCACCGACAGGGTTATCAGCGAGTCAATGGTGCGGGCAAACTGATATGAATCCCAATATGCGTATTTGTCCTGGACAGTCTTTGAGGGTTTCACAAAAACATTTTCGAGGTTGCGGCGGTCGATGGGCGTGAAGTGTCGGCTGTATTCCTTCATCACGCGCGCCTCCAGATGATAGAGCAGAGCGCGGATGTCGGGACGACTCTCCTTGCGGGCTACCTTGTCGATGTCTTCAATGATTTCGCTCATGTTCTCGATGGTGATGCTACTCTTGGCCAGCGACGAACGGATCAGCGCATCGACAACCAGTTCACCATCGCCTTTGGCCAACGCCTGCTTCAGGTCGGCTTGTGCTTGCTCGGTCACATCCTGCGGGAAGTTGAAGTCCGGACCATTGTCACGGGCCACAACCTGCCCAAAGAACAGCATGGCAAGCAATAGGGCAAATAGTTTCTTTTTCATAATGCAAGTATTTTGGGGTTTATATATGCGGATATTGAAGAATATTTGCAAATGTAGGAAAAATAATTGTAATTCCGCCTACTTTTTTGAGAAAAAGTAGGCGGAATTACGGTATTTATTTGCTGGCAACAGTCAGGCGCTGGCCGGCGCTGTGGGCGGCAATCTGCGGGGCATACTGGCACTGAATCGAGGCGATGCCGGCGCTGAATGTGCCTGCGGCGGTGACATACACGTCGTAGGTCATGACGTGTGTGCCCTTCTGCAAGTTGCTGAAGAACAGGCGCGTCTGCGAGTCCTTGGTCTCATGGTAGTACCAAGTGCGGTCGGCCGAACGGTATCCACTCAGTTTGTCCACGGGCTCGAAGCACGAGGCGCGCTCGTCGACCAGCGTCACAAAGTCGAGGTCGCGGTTGCACTTGATGACAGTGCGCACACGCACGCGGTCACCCACACGGAACGTGGTGGCTGGTGTCAATTTGCCGTCGGTGCCAACAACGCTATAGTCCTTGCTCACGCTCAACTCGTCAATCGCCACAGCTGGGATATCGGTCATCGGAGCCTTGAACTGGCAGTAGACGGCTCCCCAGGCGGGATTGTTGCCATTGCGATGGATGCTGATCTCATCGCCTGGTTGGGCATCAATGGTCTTGCGGAAGTAGCCCAGATACTCGTCCATCTTGTCGAGCTGCAACGGCTTGCCGCCAATGGTGACTTGGGCAGGCGTGTTGCGCTCGAGCCACTGGCTGCCAGTTGACAACAGCGAGTAGACGGCATCGGCGGCAAGGCTCGAGCTGCCCCAGTCGTTGGTCTGCTTCATCAGCAACATCCACTTGCGCACGTTGTCAATCTCTCCTTGGCGCGGGTCGCACTCATTGAGTGCTTGCAGGATGGTGCTGGTCACCGCCACCTTGTCAAAGTAGCGCCAACCCAACTGCAGGTTGTCCCAGTAGGTGCCCAGCGCGGGCTTGGTGATGGCAAACTGGCGGATGCTCTCGGTGATGTCGCGGGCGGTCTTCTGATAGCCGTTGCGGTTCAAGGCCAGCGCGAAGTAGGCTTTCTCGCCCAGCGACAAGCCTTTGCTCCAGTCCTTGGACATCTGCTTGAGCGCGCCATCAAACAGCGACTGCACGTCGCGGCTCATCTTCACCGTCGGGAACAGCGAACGTATATAGACAAATGTGCTGAACCCAATGTAGTCTTTTTTGTTCTTACGCTCACGATATTGCTCGAGCGTTTCTTTGTCATAATAACTCAGGGCGCGTTGCAGCATTTGGTTGACCTCAGCATTGTCCTTGAGGTAGCCCAGATGCTGAATCTCGCCAATCAGCTCCAGCACCTCGCTGGTGGTGTAGTACGACGATGTGCAACTGGGATAGCGGAACCAGGTGAATCCGCCATTGCTCATCTGCAATTCTTTCAGCGAGGTGACGATGCGTTGGCGCTCCTTGGCCATCTTTGGAGTGTCAAACAGTTCGTCCAGGCGCGACATGCGCAGGGTCTGGCGGTCGGCCTCACGCACCCACGGCGAGGCGAGCAGGGTGCCAATCTTCAAGTCTTGGTTTTTGGCGAGCATCGACACCAGGGTGGAGTCTTGTGCGTTGGCCTTCCAGTAGTTGATGGCCTCACGCACTTGCGGCTGGACACTGGCCACACCTTGTGCCACCTCGATGGCAAATAGCGAGTGCACGAGCGACGAGGCGGTCACGCAGTGTTCGTCAAAGATGGTGGGCAGGGCGGTCACGCAATACCATATGGGGTTGTCGCAGTACTCCAGCGTCACGCGGGCATCGCGGGCCCTTTGCGGCAGCTGCAGCGAGAACTGCGGGGCGCGGGCCTCGATGTAGAACGGGTGGGGCTCCATCACGGGTTGGATGGCTTGCA
>JAEEVE010000104.1 GCA_016290765.1 Muribaculaceae bacterium | reverse complement strand
CCTGGCACTAATGGTAGCGATGGCGGCTTGGTGCAGCCTTGACCTGTGGTGGCATCGCCATCGCGAAAACCACTCGCATCACCGCAAGATGAGCGGTTGGCAAGCTACTCTATGGGCGGTGTTGATGTTGGTAGTCATAGGAGGGGCGTTCAAAATGGCATGTTATGGGCCATTCGCCGATAGACTGACTCACCAGTCCCGAAGCCACGATGAGAACTTCGGGGTGGACGCGCTGACCAACCTGATAAAATGCCACCATCAACTGCAACGCATTGATAACCAGACCATCCTTGCCATCACGGCGACACAGCATGTCTACGACACGTCCCCACAACCTATTGCTGACGACTCGTTGACCATAGTGCTGGTCATCGGTGACTCATACATCAAGTCGCACGCCAGTATCTATGGCTATGACAAACCCACAACGCCCATTCAGCAACGAGAACGTGATGCGAGTTGGCTCATCGTGTTCAACGACATTGTTTCGCCCTATAGCTATACCAACATGGCCATGCGCAGCCTACTCAGCGTCAACGACAAAGGCAGTGGCCAGCAGTGGTGCGACTACCCCTTGTTCCCTGCCATTTTCAAACATGCAGGCTATCAGGTGGACCTGTGGGACAACCAGCGCGAATTTATGAAGGGGTCGGTCAGCACCAACGGACTGAACGGTTTGATGTATCACCCGCAGGTCATCAATCTGTGTTATACAAACATCAATGACCGGAATAGTGAGTTTGATTGGGAGTTTGTAGAGGACTATGCCGCACATCGCCGTGACTCAAAGCACGAGTTGGTATTGCTACACCTGCGAGGTCAGCACTTCAAGGCGGAGAGCCGCTACCCACACACTCTTCAATGGACGCATTTCAAGCCAAAGGACTATACTCAACATGAACCACCGCTTGACGATGAGGCACGCCAGGAAGTGGCAGATTATGACAATGCCATACGGTATAACGATTATGTGTTGGGGCGAATCTTCGCACTCTTCTCCGACCGACAGGCCGTGGTGGTGTGTCTGTCGGACCACGGTGGCGAGGTGCATGACTACCACTGGGGTCTCGGTTTCCGCGATGACAACGAGCATCTTGAGTTGATGTTACGTCACCACCACGAGATTCCATTTGTGGTGTGGTGTTCACCGCGTTTGCAACAGGCAAGGCCGCAGTTAGTGGAGCGTATCCGCCAAGCCGCCGACCGCCCCGGCACCCTCGACAATGTATCGCAGATGATGCTGGGCCTGAGCGGCATTACGACGCCGTGGTACCAGGCCGAGCGAGACATTCTCTCGCCGACATACATTTGCACTAACCGTATCTGCGATAAGTATGAGTACGACTTAGTGGTGGATATGATATATTGTATGTCATTCTGAGCGATACAGTAGTGGGCTAAAGAAGGTCAAGTAGCTGGTGGGCGGCGTCCTTGGTGTTCACTTTCTCGATGATGTGGGTGACAACACCTTGCTCATCGATGACAAAGGTTGTGCGGACTGTACCTATGTAGGTGCGGCCCGCCATCTTTTTCTCACGCCACACGCCAAACTGCTGCTGCAGCGTGGTGTCGGTGTCAGCGATAAGGGGGAACGGCAGAGAGTATTTGTCGGCAAACTTGACATGTGATGCCACCGAGTCCTTGCTCACACCCAGCAAGGCGTAGCCTGCCTTGCGAAGCGCCCCGTAACCGTCACTTAGGCTGCAAGCCTCGGCAGTGCAGCCTGGGGTGTTGTCCTTGGGATAAAAATAAATGATTAGCTTCTGGCCAGGGTAGTCGCTGGCTCGGTGCTCGCGACCCTGGTGGTCGGTGCCCAGCACCTCGGGGATGTGGTCTCCTACTTTCATTTCAATGCACAATTCATAATGCACAATGCACAATCAAGGCTGCATTGCAATAGCCGACTACAAAGTTAAGACTAAAATGGGATGGTTTGTGCCTAAAAAATCTTAATTTTAACAAAATCGGGTTTATTTGCAGCATGATGCGCGGAAATGTGCCGAATAATCCGTAACTTTGTACGTTTTATTAGTAACTTGAGAACACAAACTTAACAAGATATGAAACTAAGAGACATTTTGTTAACCATCGGGTTGAGTCTGCCATTGCTAGTAGGTGCGCAACCCGTCGTGACCGACGCTGGCCCCGAGGGCTACCTCGAACGCGCCAAGCTCATGTATGACAGTCACAACTATGTGGGTGCCATTGACCAGTTGACCCACTTGCAGCAACTGCCGCTGAGCGCCGACCTGGAAGAAGAGGCTGAGCTGCTGATGGCACTGGCGCTGTTTGAGCGCGGCGAGGGCAAGAGCCTTGACGCGCTCATCGACTTTATTGACGAGCATCCCACTAGCCCGCTCGCAACCACCGCCCAGATGAAGATTGGCGACTATTACTTCTACCGTGGCGACTGGGACAATGCCATGCTCAGCTACTCGCTCGTACGCCCCAGGGCTCAGAATCTCGATGCCAATGAAGATTTGTTGTATCGCAAGGCCTACTGCAATTTGCGCATGGGAAACAACAACGAGGCCGAGCAACAGTATGCCCGCCTTGCCAGCACCAAGCGTTATGGCCAAGCTTCGGTATTCTACAAGGCCTATGTCGAATATGCCAACGGCAACCTGGACGATGCGCTCGACCGCTTCCAGCACATCGACCCCACCACCGAGCTAGGCTACCAAGCACAATATTATATCACACAAATTAAGTATAATAAGGGCCAATTTGGCGATGTCATCTCCACTGGCCGCCAACTGCTTTCCGAGCAGAAAAACAATTACTTTGATGCCGAGCTCAACCGTATGTTGGGTGAAAGCTACTACCACCAGGGCGACGAGCGACAGGCGCGCACCTACCTGCAGCGCTACTTTGACGATCCTGAGGGTGAGATCTATCGCACAGCAGCATATACCCTGGGCGTGCTCGATTACAAGGACGGCAACTATGAGCGCGCCGCTCAACTGATGCCTCTTGTCACCGAGGAGGAAGATGCGCTGGCACAAAGCGCTTGGCTTTACCTGGGTCAGACCAAACTCAAGCAAAACGACCTGAACGGTGCCGCCCGCGCCTTCGAGCAGTCGGCCAAGATGAACTACGATCGCAACGTGCGTGAGACGGCATTCTACAACTATGCTCTGAGCCAGAACCAAGGTGCTCGCACCCCATTTGATAAGAGCATCGACATGTTTGAGCAATTCCTCAACGACTATCCCAAGAGCCGCTACAAAGATCAGGTAGAAGGCTACTTGGTCGATGCCTACCTCACTAGCACCGACTATGACAAAGCGCTGCAGAGCATCAACCACATCAAGAACCCCAGCGCCAAGGTCAAGCGCGCCAAGCAATATGTACTCTACAACTTGGGTGTGCAGGCCTTGTCGAATGGTAAGAACGAACAGGCTGTGACCTACCTCAAGCAAGCAGTCGACCTGGGCAACCAGGACAAGACGGTGCTCAATGAGAGCCGTTTGTGGCTCGCCGAGGCACAGTACCGCACAGGCGACTACAAGGGCGCCACCAGCAACCAGATGAGCTATGTCAACGCCACCAGCAAGAGCGATGACAACTACAGTCTGGCACAGTATAACCTGGGCTACTCGCTCTACCAGCAACGTCGTTACACCGAGGCCAAGCAAGCCTTCCAAAACGCCATCAGCAGTGGCAAACTTGCCGATGAGCTCAAGGCCGACGCCTACAACCGTCTGGGCGACACACAATACTACACCCAAGACTACACCGCCGCACAGGCCAGCTATGACAAAGCCCTGGCCGATGCCAAGGGAGGCAGCAAGGACTACTCGATGTACCAAAAGGCGATGATGCTGGGCATGACCAAGCAGTATGGCCAACAAGTTAGCGCCCTAGACGCTCTCATCAAGGCCTATCCAAAGAGCGAACTCATTCCGCAGGCAATGCTTGAGAAAGGCAACGCCCTGGCCGCCGATGGCAAGGGCAACGATGCCGTGGCCGCCTACAATGCCCTTGTCAAAGCCTATCCCAAGAGCGTAGAGGCCCGTAAAGGTCTGTTGCAGATGGCCGTCGTCGACAAGAATATGAACAACGAGGATGCCGCCATCGAGGCTTATAAGAAAGTTATCAAGAACTATCCGTCGAGTGAGGAAGCACAGGCCGCAGCCGAGGACATGAAGCTCATCTATGCTGACCGTGGCCAACTGGGTGAGTTCCAGAAATTCCTCAACGGCATTCCCAATGGGCCACGCGTTGACGTGAGCGAGATGGACCGTCTGACGTTTGAGGCCGCCGAGAAGGCCGCTATCGCCAGCAAGCCCAGCATCGACAAGATGCAGGCCTACCTTAAACAGAATCCCAACGGCGCATATGCCGCTAAGGCAAAGTATTACATTGCCCGCCACAATTATAATAATGGCAAGTATAGTGAGGCTATCAATGGTCTGGATGATGCCCTTCGTGGCAACAAGCAAGCCTCATGGGCCGAAGATGCCATGGCAATGCGCAGTGACGCATTGATGCAAACAGGTAAGGCGGCCGACGCCTTGTCGAGCTATAAGGAACTTGCCGAGATTTCGTCGAGCGATGACAACCGCACCACTGCCGAGCTGGGTATCATGCGTGCCGCCAAGCAGTTGGGTCGCTGGAGCGACCTCAAGGACGTGTGCGCCACCCTGCTCAATCGCGGCGGTCTCACCGCCAGCGAGGAAAAGGAGGTGACCATGAACCGCGCCATTGCCGCCTCGCACCTGGGCGACAGCAAGAGTGCTGAGAACGACCTGAAGACGCTCGCCAAGGACACCAAGAGCGCCGAGGGTGCTCAGGCCGCCTACGAGTTGGCACAGTTGCAGTTCGATGCCGGAAACCTCAAGCAGGCCGAGCGCACCGCCAACAGTCTGATTGATGCAGGTACGCCTCACCACTACTGGTTGGCAAAGACATTCATTCTGCTGAGCGACATCTATGTCAAGCAGGGCAAGACCAGCGAAGCCCGCGAGTACTTGCAGAGCCTCAAGAGCAACTACCCCGGCAAGGAGAAGGATATCCTCGACACTGTCGAGCAACGCCTCGCCGCCTTGAAAAAGAAATAAGGTCGTCTAGTAAGTCTAGAATATCTAGTGCATCTAGTTAAAGAAGAAATAAGATGAAAAAGAAACTCTATATCAGCATGTTGGCTGCGGTGCTGGCTGTGGCAGGAGCAACCGCACAGAACAACGACAAGAAGGATCTGACCAAGGAGATTACCCTGGAGAAGGACTTCGTGCCCGTTGAGAAGAAGGCCACTAAAAAGAACACTCTGCCCACGGTAAAGAAAGTGTCGGCCCCGGCCAAGACCACGCTCAACTACAGCGACTGGAGCGAGCCCACGACAGTGCCCACAAGCATCCCGCTGATGTTGCCTTACGGCTACCGCACGGCACATAACTTCAGCGACAAGCGCGGCTATCTGCAGGTAGGCGGTGGCATGCAGGCCAACTTCACCGGCAGCGCGGGCTATCGCATCCTCGACACCGAGCAGAATACGCTGGGTGTGTGGCTGCAGCACAACAGCACCTGGGCGGGCAAGAATGGCACCAAGCTCATCCTTGACGAGGCCGAGCGGTTGAAACAGAAGTTTAACGACAATGTCATTGGCGCGGACTTTGAGAACAACAACAAAGCGGGCACGTTCACTGCGGCTCTGCGTGGACACTTCGATAGCTTCAACTACTACGGTGGCCGCAATCAGGCATGGGATGACAAGAACAAGCAATCGTTCATTGAACTGGGAGCTTCTTTCGGTTGGGAAGGGGAGCCCATGATGCTGCGCGACAGCGAATTTGGCTACCATGCTGGCATCGGCGTGAATCACGCTGGCTACGACAAGACCCTTCTTGAGGGTAAAGGTGCCAAGGAGTTTGTGCTGAACTTCAATGTGGGCGCTACCTATCAACTGGGCAAAGGCACGTTGGGACTTGACCTCACAGGCGACTATGTGAACTTCAAGTGCGAGAAAGCCAAGACTATGTCTATTTATAATGAAGAAGGTTTTTCTAGCTACCTCGTTAACAATAAACGCAGTGATTTCATGCTCACGATTTCTCCCTACTACCAGTGGCAGAACAACATCTTCCGTGCCTTGCTGGGTGCCGACATCGTGCTGGGCAATCTCAATTTATTGGACGATGGGAAAAAAGTCCATGTCTCGCCACGCGTGCAGCTCGACATCGACATAGTCGACGGGGCTGCGTTCTTTGTGGATGTAACTGGCGGCAAGACATTGAACACGCTCAGCGCCATGGCGGCATTAAATCGCTACAGCGATCCGATGGGCAGTTATTATAATAGCTATAGTCCCTTTGATGGTCGTGCTGGGTTCAAGATTGGTCCATTTAGTGGTTTCAGTGCCCAGATTTATGGCGGCTACGGCATATTCAAGAGTGACATCAACAATGTCGTGCCCATATATCTCACAAACTTTTTTGGACACTTGCAGGTACTCCCCGATAGCCGTCTTTTTGCTGCATCGCACTACATGAACATCAAGGCTCGCGGGGCTTTCTTCGGTGCAGAGTTGGCTTATAAGTATCGTTCACTAATTGAGGCCAAGGCTTCGTTCCAATACGCACCCAGTGAAGACGATGTAGATTTGCGTACATGGTACAAGGGCTACTCTTTTGAAGGCCTAGATGGTGCCAACTGTCATGCCAAGTTTGACTTGCGTGTAACTCCCATCCGTCCACTGGCTATTGACCTGGGACTGCTCTATCGTGGCGGTCGCAGTTACCTAGTACCGAAAGATGAGTCTTACACCAACTTTTTCTATGGAGACATGGACGACATGATTGACCTGCACGTTGGTGCGAGCTACCGCTTTGACAAGGTGCTCACCTTGTGGGTCAAGGGCAACAATCTGCTCAACCGCAAGTGGGACTACATGGTGGGCATGGGCGCCCAGGGCATCAGCTTTATGGGTGGCGTGGGCTTGGTATTCTAAGTCCCCCTAAATCCCCCTCAAGGGGGACTTGTTGTTCGGCTTTTACTATGAGGTATTACCTGAATATTGGGACGAACCTGGGTGACCGCAGCGAGAACCTGCGGCGCGCCATTGAAGCATTGACGGGCGACACCACCGGCTGGGTGGTGTCGCCCGTTGTTGAGAGTGAGCCGTGGGGGTTTGAAAGCGAGAACCGGTTCTTGAACATCGGCCTAGCACTCGACAGTGACATGGAACCGTTGGCTATGCTTGACCGCATCCATGACATTGAGCGTCAGTTGGGCAGTGCCGCTCACCGCAACGCGCAGGGCGGCTATGTGGATCGGTTGGTCGACATCGACATCATGGCGATTGACGATGCGCATGGACGACCCCTGACCATCGACCTGCCCACACTGCAAGTGCCCCACCCTCACCTGCGTGACCGCGAGTTTTTCTGGCAGCCATATCTATTTCTTCGCCCCCCTGCCACACTCGGAGAGGCGACGCTGGCAGAGTTGCCATTTGAACCGACCGATGAGCAGGTAGAGTTGATCGCGCTCCTCGACCGCTTTGTAGAGCGTGGGGGCGACCGCACGGTGATGTTACTGACAGGCTATGCCGGCACAGGAAAAACGAGTGTTGTGGGGGCGCTGGTGCGTGCCCTGCGTGGGCGCATGCGCAAGTGTGTGCTGATGGCCCCCACAGGCCGCGCCGCACACATCATGACCGATTACTCAGGTCACCCAGCTTGGACCATCCACCGCAAGATTTACCGGCAACAGAGCTATGGCAGCGACACCTTTGGCCTGGCTGAGAACAAGCACACCGATACCCTATTTATTGTCGACGAGGCATCGATGATTGCCAATGGTGCGAGCGAGGGTGCCATCTTCGGTACAGGGCGCCTGCTCGACGATCTAATTACCTATGTTTATAGTGGTGAGGGTTGCCGCCTGCTGCTCGTAGGCGACACAGCGCAGTTGCCGCCTGTGGGCACGATTGAGAGCCCAGCACTGAATCCACAGGTGCTGCAAGGCTACGGCCTGCAAGTAATGGGGATGACGCTGCGACAAACGGCCCGACAAGCCCAAGATAGCGGCATCCTGCACAACGCTACCTTGCTGCGCCAGGCCATGGAAAACGACCCATTGCCCGAGCCTCAGTTGCAGCTCGAAGGATTTGATGACATTCACACAGTGACAGGCGATATGCTGCTCGAGACCATCAGCGACTGCTACGACCGCGACGGCATGGAACAGTCCATCATCATCACACGCAGCAACTGGCGCGCCACCCAATTCAATGGAGGCGTGCGCAGACAAATTCTCTACCGCGAGGAAGAACTGGCCAGCGGCGACCTCTTATTGGTGGCAAAGAACAATTATTATTGGGCTGAAGAATATGAGGATGTGGATTTTATCGCCAACGGCGATGTCGCCATCGTGCGTCGTGTGCGTGGCGAGGTGGAGCGGCGCTACGGCCTGCGATTTGCCACTGTGGTGCTTGAGTTGCCCGACCACAACCATACCGAAATGGAGGTAAAGGTCGTGCTCGACTGCCTGCTCAGCGATACACCCGCACTCACGCGCGACCAACAAGAACGGCTGTTCAACGAGGTAATGGCCGAACTGCCTGGCGACCAGCGCAGCCGCTACCGTGCCCTGAAGCGGCACCCCTATTTCAATGCCTTACAGGTGAAGATGGCATATGCCGTGACGTGCCACAAGGCACAGGGTGGGCAATGGCGCAACGTGTTTATCGACATGGGCGGCATCGCGCATGACGCGCTCACCACGCTCGACTTCTACCGCTGGCTCTACACCTCCCTCACCCGCGCCCGCGAGCAAGTGTATTTGATTAATTGTCCCCCTAACCCCTGAACTGCACCCCAAAAGTTAGACACAAAACTTTTGAGGTGCAGTTTTTATATGAAGTACACATTTGAGGAAAAACTAAACATTGTAACGTTAATCAAGTCAGGTTATCCTCTCAACAGATTATGCAATGAGCGTCATCTTGACCACAAGATGGTAGAAATCTGGCGAGATCGCTATGAGTTGTATGGAGATGCAGGTTTGCGTTCTGGGACTAAGGCTTATGGTT
>JAEEVE010000103.1 GCA_016290765.1 Muribaculaceae bacterium | reverse complement strand
GCGGCACGCCATTTGGACCACATCAGCCTTAAGTCTTGGCAATGGTAGTTAGTCGTGTTGGTGAGCGGCACGGTAATGGTGTGGAGCTTGTGGCACTTCTATTCCTGGTTGTGGGGTTGGCTGCCTGCAACAGTGGTTGCCGTGAGTCTTGTCAAAGCTAACCCCTGGCTTCAGTGGCGGCCCATCGTGTGGCTAGGCAGTATCTCGGCAATGGTCTATGTCTTTCACCCTATTGTGCGCGAGTTGGTGATTGGCTTCTCCCGCCATCACATCCGTCTGGAGCTGTTGATTTATTTGGTTGTGTCGGTCATGCTGGCCGCTGGCTATGCCTGGTTGCTACGACGCACCAAGGTCTTCCGTTAGAATCCCCCTATCTCCTCTTTTAGAATCTTTGTGAACTTCTCGGCTCCTTGCCTTGAGAGGTGGTCTCCATCGTGGAAGTCAGTACCCTGGAAACGCGGGTCGCACATGTAGTCATAGTATGTCGCTCCGTATTGTTCAACACACTGCTGCGCCAGATGGTGCATGACATCAAGTTGTCGTTGTCCTATCTTGCTATAGAATCCTTGCCACATGGGAGTAGTAATCAGCACTAGTCGCACCTGGTGTTGCTGGCACCACTGTGCTATCTTGAACAGGTAGTCACGGTTGTTATCAACCAATGTCCAGTCCTTGCAGCGATGGCGCTCGATGGCGATATCACTCTCACGCTGCATCATCACGGAGTCAAAGCACTGAGGCGTGACGAATGCCGTACCGAATCCCAACGAGTCGCAATCGATGGTGGCCTTTCCCGTGAAAGCATAGCGCAAGGCGGGCACCAACTTGCGTCGGAATGTGGGATGACTGGACAGCTCAAAGCCATAACGCGACCACAACGGGTGCTTGTCGCAGCCCATATAGAGGCGATAATAGATGCAACGGTACCAATCTTCGGGTAATTCCTCCATGGGTGGGTCAAATGGTGCACATTCGTCAATGTTCAGCACGACGGTCTGCAATGAATTCAGCCTTTTTCCATAGCGCTGGAGCAAGAACCAGTCTTGTTCATAGAGTTGCGACACATTCGAGAGGTTGAATGCGTCAGGCTTCAGCGAGTCGGGGATGACGGCATAATAGATGTGCGACGCTCCCATGATGAGTGCCTTGACACTGTCGGCATGAGCATCCATCCACTCGGCCTTATATCGATAGGAGTTGGGGTAATGGCGCACCAACGCCTCTCCCGCCACCAGTAAAACCAACAGTGGCAGCGCGAATACCATGAGATATTTGACAAACCGTTTCATCTCCTACTAGAATTGGAAATAGATGAACTGTTGTGTCTCGCCTTGGAAAAGGAAGATGCACATAATCAACACATAATAAATGGCCCAGCGCACGGCACGAGAACGTACGGCTGGCCCATGAACAAACTGCAGGGGATGCTCTCGATCGCGGCACAGCCACTCGCAGGCAATCAGCATAGCAAGTCCCACATAGGTGAACCCTGATAACCCCAATGATGGGATTGACAGCAATGATGGCCTAAACAATGCCATCACATAAGCCCACAAATGCGATAACGACGGTGCCTGGAAAATAAGAAGACCTATGGCCACCAAGCAATAGGTGCCCAACATCTTAATAAAATCACCTCCCTTGGGCAAGCCATGAGCCGCCGGCTTGAGTTTGCGGTTCCGCCCAAACGAGCCAGAAAACACCAACGGAATGAATAACAGACCATGGTAGAAACCAAACAAAGCATAAGTCCAGTTTGCCCCATGCCAAAGTCCGATGACAACGAGGTTGATCATCACTGCAATAATAGTGCCCAAGCGCTCGCGGTCGCGCAAGGCAATATTCAAAGGCATGAAAACATAGTCGGTTATCCAGCTTGTGAGTGACATGTGCCACCTGCGCCAATACTCGGCCACATTTCGGGCCAGATAGGGATGGTTGAAGTTTCTTTCCACTTTGAAACCCAGCACTTTTGCCACACCGATGGCCATATCACTATATCCTGCGAAGTCGGCATACATCTGTAACGGGAAGAGCAGAGCCGCCACCAAAAGTCGCGACGCAGGAAAATCGGTCGGCATCTCCCATGCACTACTGGTGAGTAGCGCCAGATTATCGGCAATACACATCTTAGTGAAGATCCCCCACAACACCTGCCGACATCCGTCCAATGCCAGCGGCTCGTCGAACACATGTGCCCGGCTTAACTGCGGCAGGAATTTGCCCGGCCGATCAATAGGGCCCGACATAATAGTAGGAAAGAAGGCTATAAAGGTTGCAAATTGCACAAAATCCCGAGTTGGTTCGATGCGCTCACGATGAATCTCCACGACATAACTGATAAGTTTGAATGTGAAGAAACTCACTCCCACTGGCACAAGGATGTGCAATGTGCTCCACGACAGTGGCAGTCCTAGTGCTGTAAACAACGCAGCAAATGATTGCCCGAAGAAATCCAAGTATTTGAAAAACAGCAGCAAGGCCACGCCCAGCGCCACTGCCAAAGTGGTCAGCCGCGACGCCATCTTCCAGCGTTCACCGTCCATCATGCGCTTGACGGCAATGCCCAGCACATAGAACACCGCTGTCGCACCGAACAACAACGGAACCATACGCCAATCAGCCAGGCTATAGAAAACATAGCTGGTCAACAGGAGCCACAGGTTCTGCCGTGCAGGGTTGCTCCGCAACGTCGGCGCGAAGTAAACCACCACAACGATGGCAAAAAAAACCAAAAACGACAATGAGTTGATGAGCATCGTTTAAGCTATCTTGGCTGTAATGGCTTGTGCCATCTCGCCCACATTCTGCCACTTCATAATCTCGCGAGCGGTGAACTTGATATGCCAATGCTTCTCAATAGCCACAACGAGTTGGATGTGGCTCAGTGAGTCCCACTCCTCCACGTCATCGGCACATAGTTCGGGCGTAGCGACAATATCCTCATTGTCAAAGATGTCGCGAAAGATTTCGGTTAGTGCATTCAGTATCTCTTCGTTCATATTTTCTTAATTGCGGTGTCTAGCATTTGATAGTTGGCTATGTCCAAACACCATTTCGACCCATTCTCATGGTCGAGGTGAGTGAAGCCTAGTAATGGATAGTGCTCGGCCACCATGGCGTTCTTGGCTGTGGGGATGTATTCGCCGATAATGCGTTTGAAACCTCGGTTTCGAGCCAATTCGACCATCTGGTTGAGCGTAAAATGTTCCATGCCTCGCTTGAGCACGCGACAACTCATCAGCCAGGTGTCAACAAACAGAGTTTCGTCATCCAACGGACGCATCACCACCACGGCAATCAACCCGTGGTCGCCAAAGCGATCGCTCAACGAGAAAGCCAGGTCGATGACCTCGGGGGCCTGCGCCAAACGACACACATCATCCTCACTATAGCGAATAGTGCGCAGATTGAACTGGTTGCTGCGCTGCGTCAATTGTGCCACCCTCGGTGTGTTGAATGTATTGAATGGCTCGACGTGCGCCTGCATGCCTAACGACGCAAGGAACTCCTGCTCGTTGTTGAAAGTGCGTTTGAGTTCCACTCGTTGCGCCTCCTGTTGATATTGCTTGGTGCGCTTATCGTCGACCTCACTGGCCGAGGCGGTCTCAAACAAGTTGAGGCCGTATAGGTACTCCAAGTATTCGGCTGGATCTTCGGGGAGTTCTGGCACGGTGATGCCTGCTATGTGCTCGCGCACGATGGCGCGTTCAAATGGGTTGTCATCGAGAAATACCATAGAATCAAACCCAATGTTCAATATCTGTTGCACAGCGCGGATGTTATCCACCTTGGTTTCCCAGTTTGCGATAAACACGGCGATGTCGTCAAGGCGCAACACCATGTCGGGGTGCTGCTGGAAAGGTTCTTTGGCGATGGTCTCATCGTTCTTTGACACCACACAAAGGATGATGCCTCGTTGTTGTAGTTTCTTGCACCACTGCTGAAGTTCGGTGAAAATGCGTCCTATGCCCAAGCCGTGTCCCAATTGGATTCCCTCAATACCATCATCGCCGATGACGCCGCCCCACAAGGTGTTGTCCAAGTCGAGAATCAGGCATTTCTTGAATGTGCCTCGCTGGGCTGCGATGGCTTGCACGATGCGGTAGGCCACCGGTGGTAGCGCGTCAATCGAGACAACCATCTCGGTCGAGGCATAGATACTGGGCGAGAACAACATCTGCCGCCCCAACTGTGCCTGCAATGCAGCGAGGTCGACAATGGATAGGCTATCATATCGCTGCGCCAGTTGCATAAGGCCCAAGTTAAGCAGGCGCATCTGATAGATGAGCGACCCTTCTACTTGGTTAGCGTAGTTCCCGAAAACCGTATCGTCAATTTCGGGATAGTTCAGGCAAATAAATCGACATCCCTCCCACGCCTTGTCGTTAAGAGTGCCCTCAATAAAATCTAGCCTGCGTTGCGCCAAAAAAACGCGTTGTTCAGGTGGCATCGCGGCATGGTCGTCAACCAGACGATGCGCAGCCTGGAAAATCACAATATACTGCGGTCCAAAATGATGCAGCTCACTATCAGGATCAAAAAATTGTTGTTCCACCTGGTTGTAGTCAGCCTCATAGAGTTCTAAATCAAACCCCATGTCTATGGCTGCGCCACGCATAGCGATGGCAAGCAACTGCGTGGCAGTGTCGCCCAGCAGTGCTACCTTGACCCGAGGCAGGTCATTGTGATCCTGCTTGATGAGTCGTTTGAGTTGTTTCAGGTCGAGCATTGTGTTGTATTAACGGGCAAAATTACAAAAAAATGTGCACATCACACCATTTAGGACCTAAAATGTGAGCAACAAATCTTTTTTTATGCCCGAAAAGATAAACGAACCAAAGAAAATGCTTACTTTTGTGATATCTTTCACAACACTTCAACGATGGCGTCCGACAAACCGCGCATACACTACATCGATTTCATGAAGGGGCTCTGCATCCTTTTCATTGTCGTGTCGCACACTGATGATACATTATTTGCACTTGCTGGAAAAAACTTGAATTTCACTCTTGAGTCATTCCGCATCCCGATGTACTATTTCATTTCGGGCGTTTTCTTCAAGTTATATCAAGGCCTAGGTGATTTCGTTCGTCGCAAAGTCAACAACATCATTGTTCCATTGGTGTTTTTCTTTCTAGCGGGCTATGCTTTTCACTGGTTGGGGCAATATTTGCCACCGGCACAACACTACTATGGAGACTTTGAATGGAGCATGATTCTTGATCCATTGTGCAAGCGCAATTGGGAGTGCAACGTTCCACTATGGTTTTTACTGAGCTTGTTTGAGGTCAATGTGCTTTATTATTTGCTGCAACGACACCTCCCCAACCATTGGTGGGTGATTCTGTCAGCCTTGATTCTCTCGTTTCTCGGTTGGTATTGTTCAAAGCATCACATCACATTGCCGCTGGTGCTTGACACAGCATTCGTGGGACTTCCCTTCTTTATTCTGGGTTCTGAGGTCAAGCGTTGTGGGTTGCTCTCTCCGATGCGCTACGACAGTTGGGGCTGGCTAGCTTTATTTGCCACCATTTGCATTATCTATCCATTTGCTCAAGATATCAACATCTTGCAACAACGCTTACCCAGTTACTTCTATCTTTATCTCATTCCTACAGTTTCCATTCTAGCACTGTTCTGGTGTTGTAAACGCCTGCCCTATATCCCTGTCATCAATTACATTGGCCGTTACTCCATCGTTGTACTGTGTACGCATTATCCCCTGATTCGCCCCATTCACCGAGCCATCAAGACATTGATGCTCAAGACTGGAACCGACATGAGCATGCTGTGCTCGGCCATAACAGTAGTCATTGTCATCTTAATTGAACTTACGCTTATCAAGCTCCTGACCCGCTACCTGCCACACTTCACAGCTCAAAAAGAATTGTTCAAACCTGGATGGATCCCCGCCTGGAGACACTCAAAGATCAGTAATCATGAGAACTAGTGCGAAATTCTCCAATCTGTTGGCTGTCTTTGAACTCCCGCTGCGGAGAGAGGCGGTTTTTTTCGTGATGCTGTTGGTAATGTGGGGGCCCTATACCTGGCTTGCGCTGAGTAGTTGTTTGTTTTCGCTGACCTGGCAATCACCATTCTACAATCGCCTTATTTACTTTGCTAGCTACACTTTTCTATTTTCTTATTTGTGCACTGCCGCGGTGAGCTTTACCCGCTGGCGTTGGCTCAAGGTAGCGCTATATATCATCAGTCTGCTCAACTTTGGCACCTACCTGTTCTTAAAGTTCAACTTCCACACCATGTTAACACCCGACGTGTTGCAAGCAGTGCTGGAAACCAATCCTAGCGAGACGGCCGACTTCTGGCGACAATACCTGCTCGCCCGTGGCAGCCTAATGGCATATGCCGGTGTGCTTGTGATGGTCGCAGTCATTGTCTTTGCCGAGCGATGGTGGTCACAACATGGGAGACAAAGCAAGCCATCGGTGTGGCTGGGAGGTTGTGTACTGGTGGGTTTATTGGCCTGTTGCTGGTGCCTACGCCCATTCATTAAAATGCTGCGTTGCCAAACGGTTGAGGAGCTTGAAGTGTGCGAGATTTATGGTTCAGACCTCTGGGGTGGCGACAATTTCACTACGTACGCTTATTCTCTGCACACATTGCGTGTAGGTATAGGCGAGATACAACATGCACTGGAGGTTACTTGCCACGAACTTGATGCAGGCACGGCCCAACGCTTGTCATCCAATGACTCGTTGACAGTGGTGGTGGTCATCGGCGAGACTTACATCAAGTCGCACTGCGGTCTCTATGGCTACTCACTCAACACCACACCCCGCATGAACCGCGAGAGAGCCGCAGGCAATCTTTGGGTGTTTGAAGATGTCATTTCACCCTTTAATTATACCAGCATCAGTCTGAAGAACGCCCTCTCATGCAACAGCATCGGGCATGGCGAGCGCTGGAGCGACACTCCGTTATTAATGGCGGTAATGCGCCGTGCAGGATTTGACGTCTACGCTTGGGACAACCAACTGAATTACTTCAAGGGAGCATTGTTCAGCTTTGCGTTAAATGGTCTTTTGTACCATGAGCGTCTTCGCAACAATTGTTATTCCGCCGTTTCCGAAAAGTGTTTCGATTACGACGAGCAACTGGTGGATGACTATCTCAACAGTCAATGGAACAAGCAACAGACAAAAGCAAAATTGGTCACTTTCCACCTAATGGGGCAGCACTTCAAAGCCAGCGAACGATATCCGCACGAGCAAAAGTGGCAGCACTTCACTGCCGACAGTGTTCGCAGTTCGGCCAGCTGGCTAACAGCTGAAAAGCGACAAGAGATTGCTGAATATGACAATGCGACGCGCTATAACGACCATGTGCTGGGCCGCATCTTTGATGCTTGGCGCGACAAGAACGCCGTGGTGATTTACTTTGCTGATCATGGTGAGGAGATTTATGATTGGCGCGACTTTGCCGGGCGTGACGAATCATCTAACAAATTGCCCGAAACCATCATCTATCAAAATAGCGTGCCGATGGTGGTGTGGTGCAGCAATCGTTATTTGCAGCTGCATCCCGATGTCAATCAACGGCTTGAGCAAGGCCGCATTCAACCGCTGATGCATGACAACGTGTGCCAAATAATCTTTAATCTAGCCCAAGTTGTCACTCCCTTTTACCATCCTGACCGCGACCCATTGAGCGACCAGTTCCAGCCATCCAAACGCCTCGTGTATGGCCACATAGAGTACGACAGTTTATTTTGTAAGCCAGAACTCAACCAAATTGATTGGCACAATTTTTGCGAAAAGGTTTTTCTTTTCAAAAAAAATGTGTACCTTTGTGGATTGAAAAAGAGGTGCTATGGCAACAAAACAAGGACTGACACAAAAGACCGAACAAAAGCAGCGTCAGCTGATGTTGCAGCGACAACTGGGCAACATGGTCGAGAAAAACACCCTGGAGATGGAGGACGAGGTGCGTAAAGAGCTGGATGACAATCCCGCACTCGAAGAAGTCGTTACTCCAGACGAGGGTTTAAACACCACCGACGAGGCAGGTGACAAGTTCAAGGAGAGCAGTGATGAACTGCAACGCAACGACGAATGGACCGAGGACACCCTGCTCAGGCGTAGTCGCGGAGGTAGCGGTACCGTCAACGACACCGACCGATACTATGAGCCCATCATTGTCAACGATGAGACACTGATGGACCACTTGTGGCCCCAATTAGCCGAACAAGACCTAAGCGAACAAGACCAAGTGATTGCCCGACATATCATCGGCAATATCGACAATTGGGGCTATCTGCGTCGCCCACCACGTTCCATCGCCGATGATGTCACCTTTAATGAAGGTTTCACGGTCGAAACCAGTGATGTGAAGAAAGTGCTTGAACAGGTCAAGCAACTAGACCCTGCCGGCATCGCAGCCGAGTCGTTGCAAGAGTGCCTGATCTTACAACTCGAGCGCAAGGATGACCCCACCAGCCAACTGGCATTGCAGGTGATGCGTGACTACTTTGATGCCTACACTCGACACAACTATGCCGAAATCCGGGCTAAGATGGGCATTGAGCAAGACACGATGAAAAGCATCGAGCACACCATCCGTCACCTTGACCCCAAGCCTGGAGCACCCTTCGCATCGTCTATGGAAGAGGAGCACGGGCAACAGATTACCCCTGACTTTATCATCGAGGAAGATGGCGATGACTTGATATTGTCGTTGTGCAATAATATTCCCGAACTCCAGATTTCTCAGACCTATGCACAAGTGTTGGCTGGCTATGAGCGACAGAAACCCGTCACAACAACCGACAAGGGAATTCAGCGCGTTGCCAAACAAAAAGTCGACAAGGCCACTGGCTACATCAACCTGCTGAAAATGCGGCAGAATACACTGTATCGCATCATGCGCGCCATCATGGTGCGCCAGAGCGACTACTTCCACAACCAAGGCGACGAGTTGCTACTCAAGCCCATGGTATTGCGCGAAATCTCGGAGGACACGGGCATCGACATTTCGGTCATCTCACGCGCAACTAACAACAAGTATGTCGAGACG
>JAEEVE010000102.1 GCA_016290765.1 Muribaculaceae bacterium | reverse complement strand
TGCAGGAGCAGTTCATCGGAGCCATCGAGCAGGTTCCGCCAGCGTTCTCGGCTTGCAAGGTCGACGGCAAACCTGCCTACAAACTGGCCCGCAAGGGAAAGGACGTGGAAATCCGCGCCAAGACCCTGGTCATCGATGAGATTGAAGTGCTGGAGTGTGGCTTGCCAGCCGAACCGACGCTGACTATAAGAGTGGTGTGCAGCAAGGGCACATATATCCGTGCGCTGGCACGCGACATCGGCGAAGCGCTGGGCAGCGGAGCACACCTTTATGGCCTGCGCCGCACGCGCGTGGGCGACATCGGCGTGGAACAATGCGAAAACCTCCATCACCTCCTCGACCGGCTGGACAATGAGGAGTATGTCAGCGCCGAAGAAGCCGAGGCCCAGTTGCTCGAGGCTGAACGACAAGCCAACCGTGCCCGTGCCAAAGCGATGCAGGAAAAAAGACATAAGAACATAAGGACATAGAATTTGCCCGATTGTTCACTCGTTTACTTGTTTACTCAAAAAAGAATAATATGAAGCTCTCTGAATTTGACAACAAGATGCCGGCTGAGTTGATTGCCGAGCATCCCGCGAAACACCGCGATGAGGCACGCCTACTGGTGTTGCACCGTAAATCGGGCGACATCGAGCACCGCATTTTCAAGGATGTATTGGACTACTTCGACGCCAACGACCTGATGGTGTTCAACGACACCCAAGTGTTCCCTGCGCGTCTGCAAGGCAACAAGGAGAAAACTGGCGCACGCATCGAGGTGTTCTTGCTGCGCGAGCTTAACTCGCAGAACAAGCTGTGGGATGTGTTGGTAGAACCTGCCCGCAAAATCCGCATCGGCAACAAACTATACTTCGGCCTGGACGACTCGATGGTGGCCGAGGTGATTGACAACACCACCTCACGCGGTCGCACGTTGCGTTTCCTCAACGACAGCGAGCACGACGTGTTCAAGGCCAACCTTCTGGCACTGGGTCGCACACCTCTGCCCACCTATATCAAGCGCGAGGTAGAGCCCGAGGACGAAGAGAACTATCAGACTCTATTCGCCACCAAAGAGGGTGCTGTGGTGGCTCCCGCAGCTGGCATGCACTTCAGCCGCGAGTTGCTGCGCCGCATGGAAATCCGCGACATCCAGCGCGACTTCCTCACACTGCACATTGGCCTAGGCGTGTTCCGCAAGATTGATGTCGAAGACTTGTCGAAGCACCGCCAGGACAGTGAACCGATGGAGGTGACCGAGGCCCTGATGGAGCATGTCAACAGTCTGCGTGACGCTGGCCATAAGATTTGTGCCGTGGGCACCTCGGTGTTGCGTGCCATGGAGACCACTGTGGGCATGAACGGCCACATCAAGGCCTACAAGGGCTGGACCAATCGGTTCATCTTCCCGCCCTACGAGTGCACAACCTGCGACGCACTGATCACCAATTTCCACCTGCCCTACTCCACCATGCTCATGGCCACGGCAGCCTTTGGCGGCTACGAGCCCGTCATGAACGCCTATAAGGTCGCCATCGAGGAGAAGTACCAGTTTGGCTGCTACGGCGACGCCATGCTCATCGTCGACTAACCGCTTAACCGCGAGTTTCGCGAAGAAATTACGCGCCATATCTCGGTTGTTGAGATATGGCGCGTGTTGCTTGTGTTTTCGCGTGATTCGCTGTTTTTAGACTAAAAAGACATAAAAACAAAGTTCTCGCGGTTTATAACTGGGCGTCGCTCATCTGGAAGGTGTTGCCATAGCGCACGTCGCCAGTCTGGAGACCGAGCTTGAGCCACTTCATGCGCTGGGCACTGGTGCCGTGGGTGAAGCTCTCGGGCACGTCATAGCCCTGGGCGCGCTTCTGCAGGTAGTCGTCGCCAATCTTCTGAGCGCAAATGATGGCTTCCTCGAGGTCGCCCTGCTCTAGCGAGCCGAACATCTTGTTGTCGTGGTGTGCCCACACGCCGGCATAGAAGTCGGCCAATAGCTCCAAGCGGACGCTGATGCGGTTGGCATCCTTCTCGTTCATGCGCGACATCTGCTGATGCGCCTTGTTGAGCGTGCCGGTAAGGTACTCGACGTGGTGTCCCACCTCGTGTGCAATCACATAGGCATAGGCAAAGTCACCATCGGCCCCCAGCTGCTGCCGCATGCTCGAGAAGAACGACAGGTCGATGTAGAGGCACTGGTCGGCCGAGCAGTAGAACGGACCCATCTGTGCGCTACCCTGTCCGCACCCCGTGCTAGTCGAGCCTGTGTAAAGCACCATCGTGGGCGGTGTGTAACGACCCAGACCTTGCTCTTGGAACACCTTGGTCCACACGTCCTCGGTGCCAGCCAGAATCTTCTTGCTGAACGCGGCCAACTCCTGCTCTTGCTCAGTGAATTGAGTGGGATCGACCTCGCCTTGCTGCTCCTGCCCCATACCCATGCCCATAGTGCCGGCATTCTGGAGCACATCGCCCAGGTTGCCACCCATGAGCAGGGTGATCAATCCAGCGATAATCAGTCCACCGATACCACCGATGCCCACCTTGCGGCCGGCACTCATGCCTCGGCGATCCTCGACATTGCTACTTTCTCTTCTTCCTTCAAGATCCATAGTGATATTTTTTTGAGTTAATAATTTGCCATACTAGATGTTCCAGATAGTCTAGATAGCCTAGAAAAACTAGAGACAACATCTTAATCGGCAAAATTAGCAAAAGATTTTCAATAATTGAGCAAAAATGTTGAAAAACCAACTTTTTTTGCTACTTTTGCCCTCTCAATCTCACTGACAATGAAACGTAAGACTTTAAAACTGATTAAGAACGACCCATGGCTGGAGCCTTTTTCGCAGGCCATCGAGGGTCGCCACAACGATGCCGTGCAAAAGTTGGACCACCTGACTGGCGGCAGTAACAAACTCAAGGACTTTGCCAAGGCACATTTATATTATGGCCTCCACCGCTTGAATAATGGCGACTGGGTGCTGCGCGAGTGGGCACCCAACGCCAGCGACATCTACGTGGTGGGTGACTTTAATGGATGGAAAGAATGCGCTCCCTACCGCATGCGCCAGGTGGGCAGCGGCAACTGGGAACTGCAGCTGCCAGCCCGCGGCATGAAGCACGGCGAACTGTTCAAACTCATCGTGCACTGGCCTGGTGGACAGGGCGAGCGCATCCCCGCCTATGCTACCCGCGTTGTGCAAGATGCCCGCACGCATATCTTCTCGGCTCAAGTATGGGCGCCAGAGGAGCCCTACCAGTGGCGTGTCAAGCGGTTCAAACCGCGTCGCGACCCGCTACTCATCTATGAGTGCCACATCGGCATGGCGCAAGAACAGGAGACCGTGAGCACCTATGAAGAGTTCCGACAGAACGTGCTACCACGTGTTGCCGACCTGGGCTACAACGCCATCCAGATTATGGCCATCCAGGAGCATCCCTACTATGGCTCATTCGGCTACCATGTGTCTAGTTTCTATGCCGCGAGCAGCCGTTTTGGCACTCCCGAAGAGCTAAAACACCTCATCGATGACGCTCACGAACGCGGCATTGCGGTCATCATGGACATCGTGCACTCGCACGCTGTCAAGAACGAAGTTGAGGGTTTGGGCCGCTTTGACGGCACGGGCAACCAGTACTTTTATGGTGACGGGCGGCGCGAGCATCCTGCATGGGACTCGCTGTGCTTTGACTATGGCAAAGACGAGGTGCTGAACTTTTTGCTGAGCAACTGCCGCTACTGGCTCGAGGAGTACAAGTTCGATGGCTTCCGCTTTGATGGCGTGACCTCGATGCTCTACTATAACCATGGCCTGGGACAGGCCTTCAGCAGCTATGGCGACTACTATGACGGTGGCGAGGACACCAATGCCATTACCTACCTGACGCTGGCCAACCTGCTCATCCACGAGGTAAACCGCAACGCCATCACCATCGCCGAGGAAATGAGCGGCATGCCCGGGTTGGCACGCCCATTCAAAGACGGCGGAATCGGGTTTGACTACCGCATGGCAATGGGTATCCCCGACTACTGGATCAAGATGATCAAGGAACGCAAGGATGAGGACTGGCGTCCGACGAGCATTTTCTGGGAGCTGACCAACCGCCGTGCCGACGAGCGCACCATCAGCTATGCCGAGAGCCACGACCAAGCGCTTGTGGGCGACAAGACTATCATTTTCCGCCTGATAGACAAGGAAATGTACTGGCACATGATGGTGGGTGACCACGAAGGGACGGTTGAGCGCGGCATTGCACTGCACAAGATGATTCGCCTGGTGACCGCCTCGACCATCAATGGCGGCTACCTTAACTTCATGGGCAACGAGTGGGGACATCCCGAGTGGATTGACTTCCCGCGCGAGGGCAACGGCTGGAGTCACAAGTATGCCCGCCGTCAGTGGAGCCTGGTAGACCGCAAAGACTTGAAGTACCAGTACCTGAACAATTGGGACCACGATGTGATTCACCTTCTAGGCGACACACCCGGGTTCGAGTCGTTGCCCATCGTCAAGCTGTGGGACAAGGACGATGACCAGGTGCTGGCGTTCATGCGTGGTGACTTGGTGTTTGTGTTCAACTTCAACCCCACCCAGTCGTTCAGCGACTATGGCATCCTCGCTCCTGAGGGCGAGTACCGTGCTTTGTTTGATACCGACAATCCGCGTTATGGCGGTTACGGCAATATTGCCGAGGGCACGCAGCACCTGACGCAGCCCGACCCACTCTATGCCGACAAGCACCTGGGCTGGCTCAAACTCTACATCCCCGCCCGCACCGCAATCATCCTGCGAAAACAATAACTGCCTATTGCTTGAAAAGATGTTTTAAACCACGAATCACGCGAAGGGATATTAATCTGCTTCGCGTGATTCGTGGTTTAAAACTTAAATGCGGTTAATTCAGAAAGGTGGCTCGATAGGCAGTTGCTGTGGTTGCACAGGTTGCTGCTGTACAGGTTGTTGAGGTTGAGCCGTGGGTTGCTGTTGCTGCGGGGCGACTGGCTGTTGCGGGGATGCCTCGGTGCGGGGACGACCCAAGAGCTCGAAGTTGTCGACGTGTACCTCGGTGACATAGTGCTTGATGGCATTGCGGTCTTCCCACATGCGTGTGCGCAACTGTCCCTCGATGTAGAGCTGTGTGCCCTTGCGGATGTACTTCTCGGCGACTTCGGCGTGGCGACCCCACATGACGATATTGTGCCACTCGGTGCGCTCGGGCACCTGCACGCCGTTAGAATTGGTAAATCCTCGCTCGGTAGTTGCAAGGGAGAATGAAGCCACGGGGCGGCCTTGCGCCACATAGCGCACATCGGGGTCACGCCCGACATTTCCTAGAAGAATGACTTTGTTGACTGACATTTTATTACTGAGAAAAGTGTGGAACGAAGAAATGTAACATTGTGTGCACTGGGATTATAGCATGAGCCCGGCTCGCTCGTGCAAGCCAAAAAGGAGGTTCATGGCATGGACAGCAGTGCCCACGCCTCCCTTGAGCTGGTTGTCGATGGCCGAGGTCACCCTTAGGTACTCACCCTCGCGGCTAATGTGAATGAGGCATTTGTTGGTTCCCGCCACATCGCACAGCAGAGGCTCATGGTCGATGACAAATGTGAAGTTGTGGTCATCGTAATACTGTTCAAACAACTGACGCACCATGTCAACCTCAATGCCGCTCTTGAAATAAACAGTTGCCAACAGTCCGCGGGCGAAACATGCATGCATGGCGGTGAGGTGGATGGGGCTGTGGAAGCTGGTCTGCATGGTCGACAAGACACGCTTGAGCTCTTGAATTTGCCCGTCATAGCACGCAGGATCGACCATCGTCACGCGGCTGCCGGTGGTGGCCTGGGCATTGCCTACGACGACGGTGGCATGGAGGTCGGTATTGAGCATCAGGTTCTTGGCCAACGGCACGAGGGCTAGCAACAATGCCATGGCAACCTCGCCCGGACAAGCCACTCGCATGCAGTCATGAACCATACGGCGCCGGTTAATCTCCGAGAGGCCATAGGTGAATCCACTGTCCTGCTCGTCGGTGAGTCGGTAGCGCGAGGAGAGGTCGATGACCTTGACTTCCTGGGGTATGTGAGCGAGTACGTCGGGATGTGATGTGTCCTCGTCGCACAAGAAGACGAGATCAACATCTTGCCATTCGGGCTGGTCGACAAATTGCATGGTGGTTTCGCCAGCGAGCATGGGCATGATGTCGGCAACAAGCTGGCAGGCGTGCTTGTTGTCGCACACCCATCGCAGGTCGACATCAGAATGGTGGAGCAATAGCCTCAACAACTGGGCCGTAGTAGCTGTTGCCCCACCTATTATACCTGTTTTAATCATATATTAATTGCTTGTGTTGATCAGGGCTGTGCGAATCGAGACAGGAACTCACGCACCTGCTCATGCGAGGCGCCCTCGCGGAGGATGGCGAAGACAGTGTCGGCACCTGCAATGGTACCCAACACCTCGGGAAGGCGTGCCATGTCGATGTCATAAGCGAGTCCGGTTGCATATCCGTTGCGCGTCTTGATGACTGCAAAGTTGCCCGAGAATTCGACCGACTGAAATCCCACATTGCCGTGCAGGGGCATGTCCATGCCGTGCTGGCGCAGTTTGTTCTGCACCTCACGTCCATCGGGAATGATGTACATATATCCGCCGCGATCGGTAGCAACTTTTGAAATCTTCAGCGCTTTGAGATCACGAGACAGCGTGGCCTGGGTGACATTCACATTGCGCTCGGCCAACTTCATTGCCAGTTCGCTCTGGCTACCGATGCACTCGTTTTGGATCAACTCGACGATGATCTGCATGCGATTTCTTTTATTTTTCACAATACCTAAAAATTATGAGTTAATAAATAGTGATTAGTATACTTAAAAACCATTTAGACTGGTGATTTCCGTATTTTCCCTACAAAAATACGAATTAATACTGAAATAAAACACGATATGAAATAGGATAATAATAAATTTCACATAATTTTAGAATTAAACACGGAGTTTAAGGAATTTTTAATTCGGTATAATCCAACATATAGCAAAAAGGCATCTTTTTCATTGCTATGAAAGAAAAATGCCATTATATTTTGTTTTTAACAACAATAATGTGTATCTTTGCAGCAAATATTAACAGCAAAATAACAACGAAGTTATGAAGTATTATATCGCAGAAAATGGCCAACCCGCAGGCCCGTTTGAGTTGAAAGACCTCATGCAACATGGTTTAACGCCCAACTCGCAGGTGTGGAACGAGAAAATGTCGGGGTGGACTCGTGCCAGCGAGGTGCCCGAGTTGATGACCTTGATGGGCTTGCCTGTTGCTGCACAGCCCGTGCAGCCCGTGCAACCCGTGCAGCCTCAGCCATCACCCTACGCCCCGCAACAGCCGCAACCTGAGCAACCACAGCAGCCCGTGGCGAACCCCGAGCCTTCGCCCTATGCTCCACAACAGCCCGAGGCTGTTAACACCCCTGAAAAAACCGAGGTGCAGACGCCTTATACATCACAACAACAGAACTACGAACAGCCCGTGCAGACCAACGAGCCACAACCGCAACCGCAGGGTTATGGTCAGCAGCCGTCGCCCTATGCACAGCCGCAGTACGAGCAGCCGCAACAACCTTACAATGGTCCGCAACAAAACCAGCAACCACAGTACCAACAGCCGCAACAATTCCCGCAGCGGCAGATGCCCTATGGTCAGCAGTATGTACCCAATGTTCTCCCTCCCAAGAACTGGATGACCGAATCAATCATCTTCACCGTGCTGAGCGTACTGTGTTGCTGCAACCCATTTGCACTCATCACTGGCATTATTGCCATCGTCAACGCAGGCAAGGTGAATGGTTTGTTCCAGCGTGGTGATGCCCTTGGGGCCCAAGAAGGGGCTAAGCAGGCCAAGATGTGGGCACTCATCACACTGGGTCTACTTATCCTGGGTGTCATCCTCAGTGTCGTACTAGTAATGGTCAATCCTGAACTAAAAAATGCTTTCATGGAAGGCTATGAGAATGGCTATAATCCAGTGTAATTAGTTTATAGTTTATAGTTGAAACAACAAGGCCCAGCTCGATGTGAGCTGGGCCTTGTTATTAGGTATGCACAGTTTAGTCGGTGCACTTGGCGCCTATAAACTCACGGTTGAGTCGTGCAATGTTGCTGAGCTTGATGTTCTTGGGGCACTCGGCAGCGCAGGCACCTGTGTTGGTGCAGTTACCGAATCCCAGTTCGTCCATCTTGGCCAGCATGGCCTTGACGCGCTTCTTGGCCTCGGCACGTCCTTGGGGCAGCAGCGCAAACTGGCTGACCTTAGCGCTCACGAAGAGCATTGCCGAACCATTCTTGCAAGCAGCCACACAAGCACCACAGCCAATACACGAAGCACTGTCCATAGCCTCATCGGCGGCTACCTTGCTGATGGGGATGGCATTGGCATCCTGTGCGCCACCGGTGTTGAAGCTCACATAACCGCCTGCCTGCTGAATTTGATCGAAGGCATTGCGGTTGACCATGAGGTCTTTCAACACAGGGAAGGCGGCACTGCGCCAAGGCTCAACGGTGATGGTCTCGCCATCGTGGAAGCGGCGCATATAAAGCTGGCAAGTGGTTGCTCCCGTGGCGGGGCCGTGGGGGTGACCATTGATATAGAGCGAGCACATGCCGCAGATACCCTCGCGGCAGTCGTGGTCAAAGTGGATGGGCTCCTCGCCCTTCTCGACGAGTTGCTCATTGAGGATATCGAGCATCTCGAGGAAAGAGGTGTCAGTGGGAATGTCCTGCATCTCGTAGGTCTCGAAGTGTCCTTGCTCCTTCGGTCCAGCCTGACGCCACACTTTCAGTTTGAAGCTTATGCTATTTTCCATTTTGCTTAGTTTTTATAGTTACGTGTCTGAACCTTAATAGCCTCGTAGTGGAGGGGCTCCTTGAGCAGTGTGGGCTGCTTCTCGTCGTCGCCCTCATACTTCCAGCACTGGACGTAGAAGTAGTTCTCGTCGTCGCGCTTTGCCTCGCCTTCCTCGGTCTGATACTCCTCGCGGAAGTGACCACCGCAGCTCTCGTTGCGGGTGAGTGCATCGTGAGCAATAAGTTCGCCCATAGTGATGAAGTCGCGCAAGCGG
>JAEEVE010000101.1 GCA_016290765.1 Muribaculaceae bacterium | reverse complement strand
ACACGCTGTCACTGCTAACGAAAAGTCTCGCAGGACCCTATGACATGTCGACTCCTGTGGGCAGTTGTGACATGGCTGTACTCGTTGACCGCATGTCACAATGCACCTCATCGACTGTCTCGTCAGCAAAAAAACAAACCAACCTGAGCACCGCTAATATTTTATCTTGTTTCAAGAGCCAGATGGGCAAGACTCTCACTGCCGAGAGTCATCCAGCCATCTATGCGCTAGTCGATATGCACCTGCGCATGTGCAACAAGGTATGCGAGATTATGCGAGATCAATATGACAAGCCCCGCCCTTATGACATCCTTCACATCATGCCTCTCACTGGCGAGAGCGCAGAAGCAATGGCCGAAGATGGGTATCCGTCATTGCATTCAGCAATGGGATGGACGGCATCTATGGTCTTGATGATGATGCGGCCCAGTAATCGCAACAACATTCTCAAGCAAGGAGTCTCCTTCGGCGAGAACCGCATAGCAACGGGTTGCACATGGCCCAGCGATGTTGAAATGGGTCGCTTGGTGGCAAGCATTGCCTTTGGCTATGTCACATCATGTAGCGAGTATACTTCTATGGTCCGTGCCGCCTTGGCCGAATTCAATCAAACCAGCAAGTCATCCCAATGAAGTCGTTCGTATGTCATATTGTCTTGCTGCTGTTGCTCGTTGTGATGACATCGCCTAATTGTAGTGCGCAGTACTATACCTCTAACCTGGCACCTGATCCAACAGTATTTTTGCCGCTCCCATTCAGTGATGACAACAATCCACACTGGGCTTATGACATATACCGTCATTACCAGTATAAGTCCTATCGCGACTCGGCCTATATGACTGATATTAAGTATGCCACCTATGACTATCGGTCGAACAATGAAAGCTCACTTCAGACTTACTATTCCAACAACCATGTGAAGTTCTTCCAGTCGGCATTTGGTCTTCTTGTAGACAAGAGCACCAACAAAGACCTGTTTTTATTCTTAGATTCCTGCCGAATAACCTCAAATCTTGCAGTCAAAAAGATTCCAGATTCCTGGTATCGACTTCGTCCTTGTGTGCGTTTGCGTGAAGCTAACTTCGGAGCATTTAGACCCTCCAGCTCATATGCTCACGACTATGCCTCCTCGCCTAGTAACTCATTCCCGTCACCTGAAGCATCATTTGGCTGGTTAACAGGAGTTCTGATGAGTTGCTTGAATCCATGGAATGCCGACACCATCCTAACCCGTGCCTATCAACATGGCTTGTTCCGTATAATCGGCGGTAATTCATGGAGCAGTGACATAGACATTTCGCGCCAACTAGGTACTGTTACATTCGCCCAACTGATGTCGATCACTCGCTTCCGTAACCGTCTGAAAACGTTACGCCAAAAGACTGGCCAGCTATTGCACATTGACCACAATCCAGCCACTATCGACCAACTACTGTCGAATGACACATTAACCGCCAAACTTGCGTCTCTTATCCCCGATCCGTGTAGCGAAAACACAGGTGGATATCAGAGCGACTTAAGCCGTTATCTTTCATTGTATTCATTGCGAGATAGCCTTGAGGCTGGCGACTTGTTGGGCTCTAGTTATATGGACATCGAGAACCCGATGGATGCTTTTCAACCCGTCATCCAGCTATCGATCAGTCCCCAATTTACCCCATATATTTATGAATTGCTCAGCCAGGTTGAGTCGTGCTGTGATTTGCTGTGCGAGCACGTTAAGTCGCGAGTACCCATTCGTCGTCGCCCATTCGAGGTATTTAACACCGCTCCGTTCACTCTAGAGGATCCCGCTGACTTGATTCAAGTCAGCAGCTACCCTTCGGTTCATGCCAGCAAGGGTTTAGCTACTGCTCTGGCCCTGGTGATGATAGCACCAGAGCGCCGTGACACTTTGCTACAAGCTGGATACCAATATGGCCTTAACCGTGTAATTTGTGGAACAAATTGGCATAGTGATGTTGAGGCCGGTCGCATTATCGGCTGTTTGGCTGTGTCATTGGTTGCATCGGGCAGCGACTTCATCGAGTTGCTTGACAATGCCCGTCAAGAGTACATAACGATAAAAGATGCCATCATTACTGACAATCCATCGATCCAATCAGACACTACTCCTGACGAACAGCCATTGTTCACCATTGATGGCCGACGAGCAACGCCACATAGCCGTGGAGTTCTCATAGGACCTGGGAAAAAGATCATTAAGCCATGAAAAACATATTACATTACAGCCGATTGCTCATCATCGGAGTATTCCTACTGATATCTCAACAAGCTTATGCTGTTCGTTATCAATCGGGTGACTTTGTGTTTGACTGTAACTATAGTTGGGGGCAGTTGAATGCAACCCTGATGCGTTATGTCGGAGTATCGCCTGATGTCACGATACCCGAGACAGTAGACTTTGATGGCAATACCTACCCCGTGCTATACATTGGGGATGAATTTAGCACGCCTTTTAGAGATAATCCGTATGTCGAGAGTGTCCGTTTACCCGACAATGCCTTGAGCCTGTCGGTTGAGTCATTTAGCAACTGCCCTCGGCTTGATACTGTCGTTTTGGGTCGCAACTTGGAGCGAATAGAGGCTTATGCCTTCTACCACTGCCCAAAGCTAAGCCAGGTTAAAACATACAACAAGTTGACGAAAATCGGCGAATTTGCCTTTGCCGAGTGCCCCAGTCTCTCGTCTTTGACACTGGGGCGAGGTGTTCTTCAATTGGGCAAATATGTGTTTGATCAAACTCCAATTCAGTCGCTCACTTTGCTTAATTCTATACCAGCAATCTGTGAGGGTCCCTTGAATAGCCAGGCACAATGGTATAATACATGCCAAGTATATGTTCACATCGGTTCATTAGAAGCCTATTCCACCGCCTCAGAGTGGTTACGCTTTTCCAACATCGACGAACGTGCTGAAAAAGGAGACGTGAACACTGACGGGATGGTCGATATTTCTGATGTTAACTTGTTGATTAATTGCATTTTAGGTCGTTTTCAGATTGACATCTCTCTAAGTGATATCAATCAAGATAGCAATATTGACATTGCTGATGTCAGTCATCTAATTAATATTATGTTAGGAAAAGACTAACCTCTAAAACCCTATTGATCATGAAAAAAGTAGCTACTATACTGTTATTCTTCATCATCTTCATTGCGGCAAGCGGACAAGGTCTGTCTAGCGTTATGGATATGCCCTATCCCAACGCCGTGAAGTATCTGCCAGCTCCACCCGACTCACTGAGTATGGCATTTGCCTATGATGTCCATCAATACATGTATTACAAAGGTTTGCGTGATAGCGAACGGGGACAACAGGCTGTGACCGATGTTAGTTATGGTAGCACCTATATCGCTAATCGCATGCAGGACATCTTTGGTCTGCTAGCCTCGAGTCCCAATTACCCTAACATCCGTGAGTTGCTTTACACGTCACTGAACTACATTGCCCAGTCGTGTGGAGCAGCGAAGAGCTACTACAACCGCCGTCGACCTTTTGACCGCTTCAACGACCCAATCTTTGGCAGTGAGACACGCAATGAGTTGCTCAAGACTGGTTCTTATCCATCAGCTCACTCGATGTGTGGCTGGGCTGCAGCCTTAGTACTTGCTGAAATCAACCCCCAAGTGCAAGATGAGTTGTTTGACAGTGGCTATGAGTATGGCCAAAGCCGACTCATCATTGGAGCTCACTGGCAGAGTGATGTCGATGCCGCTCGGTTAATGACCTCGGCCAATTTTGCCCGTCTACATGCCAACGAAGAATACCTTGCTGCAATCGACAGGGCACAAGCTGACTATGACGAAATTACACTCAACACTCGCCCTACGGCGCTTGACCAGCTTCATCCTTTGGTTGAGTTCCTTCCCGAGATGCCTGACAGCACCGGCTCGGCCTATGCCTATGACGTAACTGCATTTTATGCCGGCAAACAGCAACGCACCGCCAGTCGTTCCCAGCAAGCCATAGCTGATGCCGACATATCAGTGACTGGTATCAGCAACGCATTCTCATCAATCCTAGGAATTGATATCACGGCCAGTGGTACTCCCAAAATCTATCAACTGCTAGAGACGGGCATCAATCAAGCTATTAGCAACTGTGACAATCTACAAGCCACACAGTACCGCCGTGCGCCCTATGATCGCTTAAGAGAAACACCCCTATTGGGAACCGTTTCAATGACTGCACTTAGCTGTTATCCTTCGGAACACGCTACAGTAGGGTGGCTATCAGCCTTGTTGTTGATGGACATTTGTCCCACCTATCAGAACACCATCCTAAAGCGAGGATACGACTATGGCGAAAGTCGCGTGATTGCTGGCACCAACTGGCAAAGCGATATCGAAGCCGGCCAACTGTTAGGCGGAATGGTCTTTGCCAACATGATGTCTGACCCCTCGATGCGTGCTCTACTAACCCAAGCTCGTGAGGAATTTAACAACATCTCAAGCATTTCAACAGTTACCGTAGAAGCACCTGACACACAGCCAACAAGTTACACACTTGACGGCCGCATTGCGACGCCCGACAGCCATGGAGTCATCGTGTCATCTGATGGTAAAAAAATCATGCGTTAACGTTAAATTTTGCCAACATTCTTGTGGGGTGTTGCAGTTTTTTGTATATTTGCGCAATTTTTCAAACCAATAACTAAAGAAACCCCTATAGTATCAGAAAAACTATGGAATTACCCTTTGCTGAATCTTGGAAAATCAAGATGATTGAGCCCCTTCGCAAGAGTACTCGCGAGGAGAGAGAACAGTGGCGGAAAGAAGCCCATTATAATGTGTTTATGCTGAAAGCAGAACAGGTGTATATCGACTGCTTGACAGACTCGGGCACGGGCGCAATGAGTGACCGTCAGTGGGCCGAGATGATGCTTGGCGATGAGAGTTACGCCGGTGCCACCTCGTTCTACAAGTTCCAATCGGTCGTGCAACGCTTGTTTGGCTTCAAGTATGTCATTCCCACCCATCAGGGTCGTGCCGCCGAAAACGTGCTGTTCTCTTATCTTGTCAAAGAAGGCAATGTCATCCCTGGCAACGCACACTTTGATACCACCAAGGGACACATCGAGAGCCGCAAGGCTCACGCTATCGATGTTACCATCGACGAGGCCAAGGACACCCAGAAGGAGCTCCCGTTCAAAGGCAATGTATCACTTGAGAAACTTGAGAAAGTCCTGAGCGAAAATAAGGGCAATGTGCCCTTCATGGTGCTTACAGTGACCAACAATACAGTGGGCGGTCAACCTGTGTCGATGCAGAATATCCGCGAGACCTGCGAACTGTGCCACAAATATGGAGTGCCTGTGGTAATGGACTCAGCCCGTTTTGCCGAAAACAGCTACTTCATCAAGACGCGCGAGGCTGGTTATGCCGACAAGACCATCAAAGAAATTGCTCGCGAGATGTACAGCTATGTTGACGCCATGACCATGTCGGCCAAGAAAGACGGTTTGGTGAACATGGGTGGCTTTATCGCTACGAATAACGAAGACTGGTATGAAGGCGCCAAGCTTTTCTGCATCCCGTTCGAAGGTTTCATTACCTATGGTGGCATGAATGGCCGCGATCTGAACGCCCTGGCCGTAGGTCTGGACGAGAACACCGAGTTTGATATGCTCGAGACCCGCATCCACCAAGTTCATTATCTTGCCAAGAAGCTCGACGAGTATGGAATCCCCTACCAGCGTCCCGCTGGTGGGCATGCCCTATTTATCGATGCCGACAAGGTGTTGTGCAACGTGCCCAAGGAAGAGTTCCCCGCTCAGACTTTGACCTGCGAGTTGTATCTTGAGGCAGGCATCCGCGGCTGCGAGATTGGCTATATCCTGGCTGACCGCGACCCCGAGACCCGCGAGAACCGCTTTGGTGGCCTCGACCTGCTGCGCCTGTGCATCGCCCGCCGCGTTTACACCGACAATCACATGGATGTGATTGCTGCAGCGTTGAAGAACGTGTATGACCGCCGCAACGAGATTACGCGCGGTGTCGCCATCGAGTGGGAAGCCCCGCTGATGCGCCACTTCACCGTTCAACTGCGTCGACTGGGCTAATAACAGCTGTTTTTGATAATCATCATTCGCTTCCAGCTTCAAACGCTGGAAGCGTTTTTTATTGGGTACTATATGGCAATTGCCGATTCCACTTAGGCTTTTTATGCCTAAAAATAAATTGCGCTCGGGATGTGTTGCGGCAGTTTTCCAAGGCATTCAGCTGAAAATCAACGACCTGTGTCAAAAAAGTGTTGCGCAGAAAAATTTGCAAAATTCATTTCCGCATAGTAATTTTGCAGTGTGAAAGTCGGTTGAGGTCTTTTTAACACGACCTCATCGCACGATTATTTTTTGATAAACCCTAATAAAACAACTGAAATTATGCTTACTCCAATGTTACATCCGATGAATGTTGCTCGTGCCGATGTGAACAGAGACGGTGCTGTTGATATATCTGATTACAATATCGTTCAGAGTGCAATGCTGGGCAACTTAAACTTATAATCCTTATTGATATGGAATCTCGTTTAATGCAAAAGCTCTCAAAGCTTGTAATAATGATCTTCATTAGTATGGCACCTCAAGTGGTGGTTGGTGCCAACTATGACTTTATGGTGGATGGTTTGTGCTACGACATCAACAACAACGGTACCAGTGTGAGCGTCACCTCGGAAAACACGGTCGGAGCCAGTTACTCAAATCTCTCAGGTGATGTGGTGATTCCTCCGACAGTGACCTACCAAGGAACTACCTATGATGTAACAGCCATCAAGCAGTCCGCTTTTATGCTTTGCCGCGGAATCACCTCGGTCAGCATCGCGAACTCTGTCACATCGATAGCTAGCCATGTGTTCACAGAATGCAGCAATCTTTCCTCTGTAACATTGCCCAATTCTATCACCATGATAAGGAGTTCACTTTTCGCGTCCTGTAAAAAGCTCACTTCCATAGAGATTCCCTCCAGTGTCAAGAGTATTGGCAGCGAAGCATTCATGAATACCGGATTAACATCAATTGTCATTCCTAATTCAGTTACTACTTTTGGAGATTGGGTTTTTTATAACTGTGCATCACTTGAGAGGGTCGTTTTGCCGGAACAAATCAAATCTGTGTCATATAGCATGTTTAAAAAATGCACATCACTTAAGACGGTCAATCTAACCGAATCCATCGAGTCTATTGGTCAATTTGCCTTCCAAGAATGCAGCAGCCTCACGTCAATCAACATTCCCAATAAAGTTACAACAATTGCAGATAATACATTTGACGGCTGCACTAGCTTGACATCACTGACACTGCCAAGTAACCTTCTGACAATAGGTAACGATGCATTCAGTCATTGCGTTGGCATTCAATCCGTAGTCATCCCCTACTCTATAGAGGAGATTGGCGACAATGCTTTCTCTGGTTGCAGCAACCTTGCAGAAATTGAATTCCCAGACAAGGTCTTCACACTCGGACGGGCCGTGTTTTCAGGAACAGCATGGCTAACTAATCAACCCAATGGCCTGATTTATATCGGCCTTATGGCAATACAATTCAAAGGCTCGATGCCCGAAGGTTCTACAGTCTCAATCAAGCCTGGGACGCAGCTCATAGCACCAAGCTGTTTCAGTGGCTGTAGCTGGATGGCGGCGGTCGATATTCCCGAATCAGTAACTGCAATAGGCAACTACGCTTTCAGTGGCTGCACAGGACTGACACCCATCAGCCTCCCTGAATCCATCACTCAGATTGAGATGGGAACATTCAGTGGTTGCAGTGGACTGACATCAATCAATATACCCAATTCTGTCACCTATATAGGTAATTATGCATTCAATAATTGCAGCGGCTTGGTGAATGTGCGTTTGTCTAATTCGTTGACATATATTGGATCATGGGCATTCCAAAACTGTGCTCATCTAGAGACAGTCGAGCTACCTGAAAGTGTTACGGAACTTGGTTTTTCTGTCTTCAAAAATTGCACAGGACTAGCAACGGCTATCCTTTCATCAGGTCTAGAAACAATTAAAGAAGCCACTTTCTACGGTTGTACGGGCTTAACAAATGTGCTACTGTCCAAGCAAATCAAGTCTATTGACTGGTATGCATTCTATGGTTGTAATAATCTGATCAAACTAGACATACCGAATACTCTTGAGTCTATTGGTGACTATGCGTTTGCCGGCTGCACCAGCCTGACCGGGATCAAACTGCCGGCAACTATGCAGAGCTTGGGCTACGGCGTGTTCCAAGGCTGCAGTGCGTTGCAGGAAGTGATGAGCTTGGCATTGACACCGCCCACGGCGCATGAGGATGAAGGAGGCTATATGGGACAGGAGTATATCAATTATCCTGGGACATTCAACGGCATCGACAAGGAAAATTGTGTGCTGCGCGTCTTTGAGTCGGCCATGACCGACTATAGCAAGGCCAAGGGTTGGCGACAGTTCACGCACCGCGAGCCCATCAACGAGAGCGAATTTGTGCCGGGCGACATCAATGGTGATGGTGTGGTGGACATTGCTGATGTCAACGGCGTCATCAACGACATGCTGGGAAAGGCGGCGGTTGTTGTCGAGGTCGAGGACTCCAAGTTGGGGTTAGCACTGGTCGAAGGAGGCATGTTCGAGATGGGACTGGATGAAGACATGAACTTCGAGAACTACTATGACTGGCCTCCCGCTCCACGCCACCAGGTGACGCTGGACGGTTTCCTCATCTCGACCACCGAGGTCACACAAAAGCTGTTCCACATCGTGATGGGCGGCACCGAGCCTGAGTACGAACAGATGAATTGTCCCATCTATGGCATCAACCTCAACCGCGTGAACTCCTTCATACAGAGGCTCAACGAGGTCACCGGGCTGCAGTTCCGCCTGCCCACCGAGGCCGAGTGGGAGTTCGCGGCACGAGGCGGGAACAAGTCGCATGGATACCGCTACAGCGGCAGCAATGACGCAAACGAGGTGGGATGGTGCACCTACTTCCCCTGGGGACCCACTGCGGAAAAAGATCCTCACCCCGTGGGCAGCAAGCAGCCCAACGAGCTGGGAATTTACGACATGAGCGGCAATGTGTGGGAGTGGTGCCAGGACTGGTTCGCCGACTA
>JAEEVE010000006.1 GCA_016290765.1 Muribaculaceae bacterium | reverse complement strand
CGTTCCGCGAACTCAGGGCAGTGAAGGCCACGTTCAACGACAAGCCGAAGTGCCTCTCGTACTACCTCTCCGGCGAGGTGTCCGGTCTCTCGCCTGATGATGTCGCCGACGCAGTTGTGACGGTGACTGACGGCGAGAACGACTACTCCGACAAGTTCTCGCTCTCCGTCGCGAATCGCCGTCTCGTGCTGAAGAACATCGCCCCCGCCGGCACGATCATGTTCCTGCGGTAGGGTAGGATTATAGGCCATTATAGGCCTGGCTAGGCTTGGCTAGGATTCCTAGCCACCCTTACCCCTAGCCCGGCCTATAACTATCTATCACGCACTCATACCACGAACCACGAACCACGAACCACGAACCACGAATCACGACTCGTAGATGACGCGGTAGCCGATCTTCTTCGCGAGAGCCTCGACGTCCTTCTTGAAGTCGCCGAGGAAGGTGACGCGGTGCCAGCCCCAGAGGTCCCAGAGGCGGTACGACTTCTCGAAGTCGCCCGTCACCTCCACGACCATCTTCGTGCGGCAGGCGCGGTCGTCGGGGTCGTTCGAGAACGTGCGGCCCGTCTGCACCAGCGCGCAGCCCTTGCCGCCGTCACCGAAGAAATGGAACTGCACCGTGGTGACGGGATAGTTGACAGGCGCGATCGAGCGCACTGACGCGCCCATGCGGTCCTCTGAATGTGTCTCGATCTCGTATGGAGCGGTGGGGCCGTCCGTGCCGAGGTACTTGCGCGTGGCCACGCAGTGAGCGAAGATCATCGCGCGGCGCGACGAGTCGATCGCCGGGTCGGAGATGTATCCCATGCGGCCTTTGGTCATAGCGCCAAAGACGACCATAGCTGTCGTGGAGCGGATGTCGTTCTCGCACGTGCCGAAGAGGCCGAGGTCCTGCAGCTCCATGAAGCCGAGGCACGGATAGGCGTGGAGCTTGCCGGTGTAGCATCCGCCGAGGCAGTTGACGGAGATGGCCACTGCGCCGTGCGCCTTCAGCACCTCCTTCATGCCGTAGAACTGCCTGGCGCAGCCGAGGAGGGTCTCGTCGGAGACGCCGGCGATCTTGCGCGCCGTGCGCTTCCATTCTTCGACCTTGGCCTTTGCAAGCGCTTCCGGAACCTTCTCCCAGGCGGCGTTGAGCTCGTCGAACTTCACGTTCTCCACGATGATGCCGAAGTCCTTGAGGATCTTCGCCTTGGTTTTCGCGTCGCAGCCTTCGACGGAGAGAATCTTCTTGCCTTTCACCGCGGCGAGCGTCTCCTCGGGAGAGAGGCATTCAAGCGGACCCTCGCACGGTTTGATGCCTGTTTCCGCTGGCGTATGCGCGAGGCGGTATTCTGTGGCGGCCTTGACGAAATCTTCGCCGGTGCCGTTCTTGAGCGTTTCGAACGCGCGGGCTGCGCCGATGGTGTCGTTGAAGTCGAGCGATGACATGAAGGCGTAGTTCTTCTGCTTTCTGCGCAGCATCGCGGCGTTCTGCACGTCCCAGCCGCCGATGCCGGAATAGGGGAAGCTGCAGAAGAGGGTGGGCTTGCTGGCCTTGACGATGCCGGCGAGGGCGTTTGGCCAGGAGTTCATCTGGATGACGAGATAGCCCTTGACGTCGCCGGCCTTGGCGTCCTCCTCGAGGATCTTTGCGGAGCCCTTGGCGTCGAACGCCATGCCGGGGACGAACTTTACGCCGGGAACGCCGGCGTTGAGCGCGTCGGTGATGTTCTTCATCACGGGACGGAAATCGAAGCCCGCGTTGGGCCATGTCTTCCTTACCTGCACGTCGTCCCAGATCGAGAACACGAGGCGCACCTTGACGGCGCCGGACTTGTCGGGTATGCTGCCGGCGGGCGTGGGGGCGGGAAGGGCCGCGAAGAAGTCGGCCAGCTCTCCGCGTGCCGCGGCTCCGCCAGTGGCGGCAGCAGCCAGGATTCCGTAGATGAAGTCGCGCCGTGCGCATGATGTGCAGTTCATGTTTCCTCCTTGTTTGAAAGATGCGTTTATTATACTAGCATTGCCGCGCCGTGTCAAACGGCGCGGTGCCGAAGCGCGAGTTTTTTGGTATAATGTGCGCGTTCTCTCGCATCGAAAAGGACAAGAAGCTGATGAGCAAGTTTGATCTGACGAAGAAGAAGGCGTTTGTGTGCGACCTCGACGGCACGCTCTTCATGGGTCCGAACCCCATCGAGAGCGCGGTGAAGTTCGTCATCGACAACACGAAGAGCGGAAGGTTCAGGTACTTCTACCTCACGAACAACACCTCGAAGTGTCCTGAGGAGTACATGAAGAAGATCGCGGGCGCGGCGATTCCCGTGACGCCCGAGCAGATACTCACGCCGCTCATCACGCTTGAGGCGTACATACGCGAGAAGGGGTACAAGTCGGTGTATCTCATCGCAAGCGAGAAGGTGAAGGCTCACATGGCGGCGCGGCTGGCGGACGCCGGAGTGTCGCTCGACTACGATCCCGAGCGCAACGAGCTCATCGCCCTCACGTACGACAAGGAGCTCACGTACGCGAAGCTCGCGGATGCGACGTCGCTCTGGAACATGCGCAACTGCCCGCCGAGCCCGATGTGCCCAGTACGCACGAGGAACCAGACGCCCGTGGACTTCGTGGCCACGCATCCCGACAACTGCTGCCCAAGCGAGCGCGGCCCGATACCCGACATCGGCGGGATGATGAAGTTTCTCGAGATCACCAACGGCATGAAGCCCAGCCACGTCTTCGGGAAGCCCAGCCCCACTCTGCTCGCGCCCGTGCTCGCCGAGTTCGCCCCGGAGGAGATAGCCGTCGTTGGCGACAGGCTCTACACCGACAAGGCCATCGCCGACAACGCGGGCGTCGACTTTGTGTGCGTGCTCTCCGGCGAGACCACGCTCGAGGATCTTGCGGCCTACAATGGCACGCCGCCAGCAGTTCCGTCGGTGTAAGTGGTGACCACGATGTTCACGCCCTGGAATGCCTTGTCGGCAGCCTGGCCAGCGACATTGTAGTACTTCACGCTAGCGACGGTCTTGCCAGCGTTGATGCCATTGACACCAGTCACGTTGTCAAGTTCCATCACTACAGGCTCATCGAGTGCGACACTGCCGTCGGCAAAGTCGATGCCCTCAATGTTCACATCCTTGTAGCCATCCTTCGAGAAGGTTGCGTCGTAGGTCTTGTCGGCCTGAACCACATTGACCTCAAACTTACCCTCTTCATCAGTGGTAGCAGTGTAGACAGCGGGACCGGCGGTAGCGCCACGGCCAGCCTGGCTGGTCAACGTCACGGTCACACCCTCGAGCGGGTTGCCATCGGTGTCGTTGACAACGCCACTGTAGGTAACTGCTTCCTTCTGAATGCCCAAGTAAACCACTGGCATATTGTAAGTGGCCGACACGGTAGTACCATTAAGGAAGGTATCCTGGTTGTCATTGCGACGATAGACGCATTGACCTGAGACATTGCCGTCATATTCAAAGTAGAAAGAAGTCCAATCGTCATTGACTGAACGAACAATCACACGCAAGTTACCGCCCGTATACATGAACGGCTCGCTCAAGTTGGCAACAAGCATGTCAACAGTCTCACTGGAAGAGCCCTTAGGTTCAAAAGTTACCACCTCTTCAAACACCTTTGTCATGCCATCGGTGTTGTAGAGGGGAACGTTAGCAATTCCATTGACCAAAGTTGCATCATCGGCATTTGCCAACCAGATTGTAACGGTCGGGGTCAGCGTCTTAGAGCCAGTGCTGTAGCCCTTGTATGTCAACGAAGTAATCATGGAGTTAGCATCGATGCCCAATTGCTCGGCAGTATAGATTGTCTCTGATTCACTGTTGTTGTAGAGCAGACTCACTGGTACACTCGTTCCTGTAGCGGTTGGATTACCCACTTGCACAAGAGTATTGGCGCTCTCTTCGTTGACAGTCACCTCGACCTCGTTGGTAGTGACGGTGTAGTCCTCACTGAAGACAAACTCGGCCTTTGCGGGGAAGGTACCCACTTCGTTGGGAACGAAGGTGAATTCAACGACAGCGGTGCCGTTGGCGGGAATCTCGACGGGCTCGGCCTCGGCCACCTTCACGCCTGCGAAGTAAAGTGCAGGAGCATATTCTGCCACGGCCTCATTCAGCAGGTTCTGGAGAGTCACCTTAGCAGTCACGTCATTGTTGGCCATGACTGTGCCAGGAATATCGAACTTATTGACCACCACATCGTAGTCGACGGGCACACGCTCGAAGCCATAGACGTTGTCAATCAAGCAATATCCGCTCTCGAATGCGATGTAATAGTCACCGGCGGGCACACCCTCGACAACGAAGGTCTTAAATACCACATTGCCGTATGAGCCTTCCATCTCGCTAGCAGGAATCTCCTTCACCAGCGTCCACTCCACGCGGTCGGCGCTGTAGTAGACATTGACAAACTGCTCGCTGCTACCACTCTGCTTGCTAGCCTCGAAGGTCATCTTCTCGCCCTCGGTCACCTTGAGCAGCGGGGTAATCAGCTTGTGGGGAGCCAACAAACCGCACTTGGCGTAGTTGTTGTCGCCATTGGTGTTATTGGTCTTTGTCCAGTTGCCTGTGGGAGCATACCAGCCTTCGGGGATATTGGTCGAGCTGGCGTTGTTGGTAAACGGCTCAAAGAACTTGGTGGCATCGAGCACGGTAGCGCTCAGCGGAATCGTTACACTCTCGACTCCGTCACCGGCAAACACGAGTTCGCCTGTGAAGATACCCGGTGTCTCAGCGCTAGCGGTCAGTGTGTAGTCAGCGCTCTCACCAGCAGCCAAGTTGATGGTGGTGTTGTCGATGCTGAAGCATCCCTCAGCCGTGAGAGTCACCGTACCCACCAGCGGTGCAGCTCCCGTGTTCTTCACGGTAGCCACGCGGCTAGTAGCCTCGCCAATCATACCGAAGCCTCCGAATTTGCCAGCATTAACAGCCTCGCTCAGGTCGTTAGTACCATACTTGACACTCATGCCAGGCAGATAAGGATTGGGCTGAATCCAGTTGCCCGTGCACGATGTGCCACCCATGTTTTCATAGATGTCCATGCGCTTGCGTCCATTGGCCTCGGTCCAACTGGCGTCATAGGTCTCCTCGACCATGATGCTCTCAAAGGTGTAGGACTCACCCATTGCCAGTGCCACAGGAATCTCCAGAGTCTTGACGACCTGATCGGGCTTGTTCTGCGGAGCGATCGAAATACTGAAGCCTTCTTCGCCAAGCGCGATGTCGCGCTCACCCGTGTTAGTCACGGTGATGTTAGTAAACTCATAGGTGAAGTGGTTATCCACATCACAGTTGGGATAAATCCAGCTTGTATAGCCTTCACGCGTAACGGTCAAGCCCGGCATGTACACAATCTCGGCAGTGCCATTGACGGCAAAGTTATCAAGATAAGCATATTTGCCTACGATGCCCACGCGCTGTCCGTTAAGGTTGCTGATTGCCATTTCGGCGAAGACTGCACCCTCTTCCGAGCTGTATGACTTCTCAAGCAGGAGGTCACCTGGGGTTAGCGTACCATCTTCGGCCTCGTTAATGGCATAGAACTGGATGGTTCCATTGTAACTCAGCTTGACTTGGATGGTCATGCTACCCGTGATGGCAGGAGTTACCAGATAGTCTAAAGTTGACTGCTGCGAGCCGCAATATAACGTACCCGTTCCATCAACGCCAGATGTTTCATAATAGCTGTATAAGCTACCATAACCAGTATACCCCACAATGTGTGACCATCCTGGAGCTACTCTAAAATCTTTGCTGCTCGTGTTGATGGTGGTGTTGAAGTCTACTGTGTAGTTCGTCACCGTCTCAGCACTTGCCCAACTGAAGCCCAGCAACAACAGTGCCACGCCCAGCAAATAGTTTAAGTGTTTCATAAGTGCTTGTTTTTAATTGGGTTAGAATTATATTTGAGATTTTATAGTTAACTAGAGGTTCTAGAGGCTCTAGATGTTAGAGCCTCTAGTGCCTCAAATGCTGTGTTACTTGCCAAGCATCAGGTTAATGACCGTATTGACGTCCGAAATGTCGGTCTTGCCATCACCAGTGAGATCGGCCAACGTGTTGCTTTCCTTGCCGAGCATCACGTTGATGACGATGTTGACATCGGCGATGTCGACTACGCCGTCCTGATTCACGTCACCCATGACGCCCACGTGTGCCAACTCGAAGTTGTCATAGAACGCTCCAAGGCAACTGGCCGCCTTGGCACGCAATGCGACGAAGATGCGCTGTCCATCATACTGATTGAGGTCATAGCTCAAGTGGGTCCATGCAACATCGTCATAGAGGTCGAGCGTGACATCATATCCCACCTGAGTAAAGCTGTTGCGGTCGGTAGCACTGGTGGTGCTCACGAGTACTTGCAGCGTCGGGGTCTGTGCAGGCATGATGCTGTTGATGCTCTCCCAGTTGCGGGCATCAAACTCAAACTTGGTCCTGCTGGTTGCTAGAATTGGTGCAGAGACAATCCAGTCCTCAAATGCGCCATCACCGTTGCAACGGGTCATCAGCGACTGGTGTCCGTGAGGCTCCTTAAGCGAGTTGTAGCACTGGCTGTCGTTGAGCACGAAGAATGCCAGGGGATATCCATTGTTGGGGAAGTCCCAGAAGCTGAGCGGGCTAGTTGCCTGACGGTCAACATCAATGACGGTAAAGTCAGCGGGGCCCTCGCCAGTGGCATCGTGCTCAAAGCCGAAGAAACGCGTGTCGGCTGGCATGGCTACGGCACTCACTGGCAGGACTGCGACACTGTTGTCGCTAAAGGTGACGGTCATCTTGTCGTTGACGCGCAACGAGTCCTTGCCAGCGGCAAGCTTGCCTGCATTGAACGAGACAGTAAACTGCTCACTGCCGGCTGCATCGATTACAACATCCTTAGCCAGGGTTGTCGAGAAGCCAGTCTGTTCAAACTTGATGTCGGTAATAGTGACAGCCTGATTACCCAGGTTGGTCAGTGCCATTGTGGGCGAGGTCTCGACCTTGCTGGCGTTCACCTTGTAAGCATCCCACTTGTCCAGACTGAAGCTCACATTCGAACCAGCGAGATCAATCTTTACGTTGTCAAGTGCTGCGCCACGCGAACGGCTGTAGTTGTGCGAGATATAACGCCAGCGCAGTGCAATGTTCTTGCCGTAGTAGGGTGAGAGGTCGAGCGTCTCATAGACCCAGTAGCGAATGGGCTCGCCATCTTCATCGACTCCTTCTTTGTTGTCGCTCAAAAGTTTGAGCTGCTCCCACTCTCCACCGTTGACCTGGATGTCCATCATCACGGCATCGATGCCGTCCTCGGCGGTGGTATGGTTCTGGTGCACGGCCTCGTTGTCCTTCACGAGGTTGACGGGACGATCATTACCCCACCAGAAGCTCAGTTGCATGCCTTCCTGGTTGACTTGGATGTCGGGCGTAGTGAGGATAGCAGGCACCTCAATCTCGTTGCTGAATGCCATTGCGCTATATTTGCCATCGAAGGGGGAATAGTCGCTAGCAGACCAGCGGGTATACTGTCCGCCCTCGGCAAGCCATCCCAGCGGTGCAAATGTGCCACTCTCAAATCCCTCGCTCCAGGGGAACTCGGTGACCGACTTGTCTTCTTGAGTAGTGAACACCCATGTTGGGCAGTCGGCTGCATCGCCTACATTATTATAAGGAACGACCTTCCAAGCATACATCGTGCTGTAGTCGGCCATGGGGATGGTGTAGGTGGTAGTGGCACCCGCATCCACGCCATTGACAAGCTCCCATGCCGGGTTGCCGTCGTTGTTCTTGCCTACATACACGCGGTAGCCCTGAGCAAACTGAGCCTCTTTCCACTTCAAGACGATGCGCTTGGGATAGATGTTGATGGCACTGTCGGCCGGTGCAATCAGTTCGGTTGCCATGGGCGCTCCATCCACACCGTAGACACCTGGCAAAAGCACCCGGTCGATGATGAATGAGCTACCGTCGTCCATGCCGTAGTCCTCATCCCATCCACAAGCGGTATTGACAAAGCGCACACGCACATCCTCGCTGCGGTAGGGCGCCAAGTCGACGGTGACATTGATTAGCGTGTCGGTCTTGGTATAGTCGGCGACCCATGCATCACTGAATGTCTGACCACCATCGCTCGAAACCTGCACAATCAGGTCGTTGCTGGGATAGTAGATATCCTCACCCACAAAGTTGGCATAATAGGTAAACATGAACTCGGTGGGCGTCTCCTCGTTGCTCAGGTCAAGGCGAGGTGTGGTAATATTGCTCTCCTCGATATAGGGCGAGCCAATCATACTCTTGTCGCCCTCGAGGGCATAGATGGTGCTGGTCCAGTAGTTAATGTGCGAGCCACCGGTTTCCCATCCAGCAGGCGGGAACTGGTTACCCTCGAAGAGCTCGAGCTGGTATCCGTCGGGCACAGCCATCTTGGCGGCCTCCACATGCAGTGTCACGTCACCCCCATTGGTCTTAATCACCAGGTCGGCTTGGACAGGGCTCATCAGCGTTGCCTGATAGCAAATCTGGAAGCGGGCAGTCTCGTTGACATCCAAGTTCATGTTGACGGTGTCCATCACCAGGCTGAAGGCGTCAGGTCCCTCAAATCCAGTGACCTTCAGTCCCTTGAGACCCACATTCTTGAGGGTCAGCACCTCGCTGTAGAGTTTCTCGCCAATGTAAGCAGTGGGGAAACGGTAGGTCGTCTGTGTCAGTTCGGCGATGGGACCCGTTTCGGGCACATGCTGCTTGATGCTCACATTGTCCAAATAGACAATATTGCCAGTCGGCTTGAGCAAGTCATAGATAAACGCGACCTTGATAGTCTTGCCCTGCCAGGGCGAGAGGTCAATCTTTGAGGTCTGTACGGCCCAGTTGGCCCACAGGTACTGTCCGTAGGGGTCGGCTGGCACGCCACTAGCGCGCACTTGCTCCTCGTTGGTGATGTCAAAGATGACCGTCGTGTCGCTAGCTGCGACATCGACGACACCCACCTTGAGGGTGTACTGCTTCTGTTCAAGCACACCATAGGCTGCAGCTTCCCAGTCAAAAGCGAGCTGGTAAGTGTTGTCGAGCAAGACTGCTGGTGTGAGCAGGATTTCGGTGCGCGGGCCCAAAGCGTCCATGTTGTTGGGGTCGGAATAAGTGGGCGCATCACAAGCGGCATACTTGTGTCCGCTCATAGTTGTGCCACTCGAGCTGTAGTGAACAGCCCACTGGTAATTCAAATTTGCGCCAGGGTACTGTTTGACCATTTCCCAGCCATTTGGCAAGGTGGCGGTCGTCTGAGTCCCAGGCACATTCTCAAACCCCTCATCGATAAGGGTCTGAGCGCTGGCGGTCAATGTCCATGACACTAACAACGCCATCATCAGGGTGTAGATTTTGTTCATAAATGTTAGAAAGTTATTTAGTATATACTTATTTGTTAACGGTTTGTAGCACCAATAGGTTTTCACAGATACCAGTGTTTAAGGCTTCGTAAAAATAGAGGCTACAAATTTCGCCATTTTTTTTTATTCTTACAATAACCAAGCGGCAAAAAAGTTGAAAAAAGGTGATTTTTGCACGATTAAGGGGGAGGAACTGCAGCTCCACCCCCGATAATTCGAGCCAGTCGCGATCAGCGACCATGCACTATTTCATTATTTCTTTTTTAGAGGCCTTTGACCTTGCGCGAGAGGCGGTCAAAGAATGTGAGCGCGTCGAGCGGCGAGAGTTTTTTGCCATCTTCCTTGACGCACATCATCACCTTTCCTTGCTTGACATTCTTGCCGTCAATGATAAGCTGCAACTGCATATTGTCAACCGTCAAGGCGACAAATCCTCCCAACATGGCATCAGACAGCACACTCTTTGCATCGCCCACGCTCGCCATGTTCTCGGGGTAATCTCTGTTGGCCATCGTGACGCAAATGACATCACCCTTCACAATCAGAGATGCATTATAGCCTTCAATCCTCTGGCCGAACACATACTCATCACCATTCTGTGTATAGGATCCCTCGAACATCTGCTTGAGCATGTCGATCAATTCTTTTGATTTGCCGCATTTGAAAGCCAGAGCCCCGCTAAGCTCCTCGGGGTTGAGTTGTGAAGCAGCAACGCCAAAGGTCACTGGGCCTTTCACGCTCTTGAAGATGTCGAGCATTTGCTGCAACTGAGGATCATTACCTGCTTCGCCTAGGGCAGCCTTGACCATGTCAAGGTTGAGAAGGCCCTCGCCGTCGATGTTGAGGTTGAGTACACCCATATTCTCGGCCTTCGGCATGAAGGCAAGCAGTTCGGCACTAGGCTTGGTGGTGATTGAGTTGATGAGCTTCATAAAGTCGCTGTTGTCATCCACCTCGTTCTCTACGCTGTAGCACCAATCATTGTCGGCAAAACTCATGTGCAGCGCTGAGCTCTTGACGTCCATCAGGTCAAAGGCCATCTTTGCCATCTCGCCGTTCTTGCCCATGCCTTCCACCTTAACATTATCGCCAGCCCACTCTTTGAAACGCTTGGTATGGACATACACATTGATGTCGTCGCTAGCATCGAGTGCGCGTACCATCGAGGCATTATCACCCATGTTCTTCTTGAGCGAAGCCAAACCATTGACAATTGTGGCGGGGTCTTTGCCCTCGGTGACAAACAAAATATCGTCCTTGATGACGTAACCCATTCCATCCTGCGATGCGATTTCCATGCCATCCTTTGACTCAAAAGTCACTTTCACTTCTTCGGTCAAGAATTTTTTAAGTTTGCCGGGGTCGCTCACCGGAACGAGACCCACCAACGAGAATTCCTTGTCATTGGGTACAAAGAAATAGAAACTGCTTGTGAAATCGAGACCCGCGTTCAACAGTTTCTCGGCATCTTTGTCAAAGGTCTCGCCTTTCTCTTCGAGCATCTTGGCGAATTTCTCGGGGAGGACCAATTTGCCATCCTTGAACTCCACTTTCAGGTTGCTGATGAGTGAAGGCACATCGATTTTTGCCACCATGACGGCATCATCGGGAATCATGCTCTCCATCTTGTTCTCTACTTTGTTGCACGAGGTGACCAGCAACAACACCATCGCAGCAAGACAGAATTTGAATGTTTTCATTGAAAATAAGGAGGAGCCATAGGTTGCGTTGAGGGGAGTGGCCAGGTTGGCATGGCTCCATTAGGCCGTTCGTTGGCACACCCCATATTCAGGCTACAAAGATAATGCTTTTTATTGAGAATTGAAAAAAGGAGAGTGAAGAATTATTTTTGCCCGGAACAGATTCACAGATACTGGGCAGTAAGTGATTCAGGACACTGCGCCATGTCGCGGGGTGTGCCAGCATAGGTGATAGTACCGCCCAGTTCACCAGCACCGGGACCAAGTTCGATCACGTAGTCGGCCGCGCGGATAACATCGATGTTGTGTTCAACGAGATAGACCGTGTTTCCCGCCTCGACCATCTGCTCAAAGAGGTCAATCAAATGCCGCACATCCTTGAGGTGCAGGCCGTCGGTGGGCTCGTCGATGACGAAGACTCCGCGCTGGCCTCCCTCGCCGACGGGCGAGGTGTAGGGCTGCAGGTAGGAAGCAATCTTCATGCGTTGCAGTTCGCCGCCCGAGAGGGTGCTCAATGCCTGGTTGAGGTGAAGGTAGTCCAGCCCCACAACCATGAGGGGACGCAACTTTTCCTCGATGCTCGTACCGCGGAAAAACTCGCTGGCGCGGCGCACCGAGAGGTCCATCACCTGCGCGATGTTCAGGCCGTCGACGGTGTATTGTAAGGCCTCGGGCGAATAGCGCAGTCCGTGGCAAGCCTCACAGGTGGTCTCAATGTTGTCCATGAATGCCATCTCGCTGATGACCACTCCCTTGCCGCCACACACGGGGCAACCTCCCTTGCCGTTGAAAGTGAAGTACTGCTCCTTCATCTTGTGGACACGAGCGAAGCGCTTGCGGATGTCGGGAGCGACATCCATATAGGTCGCTGGCGTAGAGCGCAGACTCACGCCGATATTCTTTTGGCTGATATATACGACCTCGCCTGGGTAGTCACGGCGGAAGCACTCCATGAGCGAGCTCTTTCCCGAGCCTGCCACACCGGCTACCACAACAAGCACGCCCAGCGGCAAGTCGACCGACACGTCACGCAGGTTGTGCAACACTGCATGACGCAAAGCGAAGGTCGAGGTAACGGGTCGTGGTTGCGGCTTGAAGTCACCCTGCTGGGTAAGCATCTGTCCTGTGGTGGTGCCACAGTGAAGCAGTGCGCCGTAGGTTCCTTCGAAAACAATCTCCCCTCCCCTACTACCCGGACCGGGCCCCATGTCGACGATGTGGTCGGCCAGGGCAATCATCTCTTTGTGATGCTCGACGAGGATAACCGTGTTACCCGCATCGCGCAAACGCCTGACCGAGTGTTTCATGCGCTCAATGTCATGGTTGTGTAGACCCACACTGGGTTCGTCCAGAATATAGAGCACGTCGGCGAGCGACGAGTTGATGTACTTGGCAATCTTGCAGCGCTGAGCCTCGCCACCCGAGAGAGTGCCCACACCGCGGTCCAGGCTGAGGTATCCCAACCCGATTTCCTCGAGGGCAGTAAGGCGAGCGCTGATAGCCTGCTTGATATCGACAGCGAGCGGCTCGGTGAGCGCCTGCACCCACTGGTTGAGTCGGGTAATGGACATGGCGCAGGCGTCGGCGATGTTGATGCCCCTGATGCGGCACGAGCGCACACGCTCGCTCACTCGGGTGCCGCCGCAGTCGGGACACACGCCCATGTTGATCATGGGGTTGAGCACGGCGGCGTGGAGCAGCCCCTCCTCACTGTTGATGATGCTGCGATACATGCGGGGGATGATGCCCTCATACTTCGCGCTCTTGGGCCAGTTGGCGGGCGGGTTCTTCAGGCGGATTTGCGGACTGTTGAGAAACAGGTCGAGTTCCTCGGGGCTATAGTCGCGGATTTTCTTGTCCAGGTCGAAGAGACCGCTATGGGCATAGCGAATCCAGCGCCAACCGCCCTTGCCAAAGGCGATGTAGTGGATGGTGTCCTCGTCGTTGAGGCTCTTGTCAAAATCAACGAGTTTGTGGATATCCAGTTCACGTATCTCGCCCAGTCCCGAGCACCGCGGGCAACTGCCCTCGGGATGGTTGAAACTGAACGACTCGGCATAACCCACGAATGGCTGCCCCACGCGCGAGAAGAGCAGACGCAGCAAGGCAGCGATATCGGTATAGGTAGCGACGGTCGAGCGGGAGTTCTGCGCTGGCTTCTTCTGGTCGATGACGATGGCGATGGGCAGGTTCTCGATGGCATCGACATGGGGCCGGCCATACTTGGGCAAGTATTGTTGCACAAATGCAGGGAATGTGTCGTTAAGTTCGCGCCGCGACTTGGCTGCGATGGTATCTAGCACGAGCGAACTCTTGCCCGAGCCCGAAACGCCCGTGAAGACGGTGATTTGATGTTTGGGGATTTCTAGCGAGACATGTTTGAGGTTATTCTCACTCGCCCCGCGAATAATGATCTTGTTCATAATATAGACCGCACTATGCGCTCTTATACCGTCATAGTTGTTTATTTTTTATCTTTTTCAGCGCAAAGATAAGGTTTTTTTTGCTGAAATAACAAAAAAATGTGTATCTTTGTAGCATAGATATTTTATTAAAATCGCCAACCCGTTGACAATGAGTAATTTGCCAAGAATCCGATATATATTATTACTGGGATTAACACTGGTTAGCATGGTTGCGCGTGGTGATGCGGGCACCGTTGAGCAGTTGCTGGCAGCCTTCGACCGCTCGCCGCAGGCTGCGACCGCCAACGCCTTCTTCCAACAGCTGGACCGCGAGGAGTTCACCGAATCGCCTATCCGATTTGCCGCGACGGTGCCTGTTGACTCGATGCGCCAGCAAGTGTGGTACTGGGCGGCTGAGTGGCACTATGGTCACAGCGCCTATGAGAAGGCGCGGCAGTATGCCATGAAAGCGCTGCCATTGTACCACAGTGACAGCGAGGGCAAGGCCGATTGCCTAAACCTGCTAGGCTGCATCTTTGTGCGCCAGGGCGATTTCAACCGTGCGGCAACCTATGCCAAGCAATGCCTAAACATTGACCTGGCCAGCGGCGACCACGACCGCATCTCGTCGAGCATGAACACGCTAGCGGGCATCTACATGTCGGCCAAGCAGAACAGTGAGGCCGAGCACTGGATACTTCAGGCCATCGGCCATGCCGAGAAAGCCAACAACCCTGCTCGCAAGGCGGTGCTACTGGGCATGGCATCGGAGGTGTACCATGCGATGACCCACGAGGAGCAGGCCCTTGACTATGCCGAACAAGCCTTGGCACTGGAAAAGCAATTGGGGAGACCACTGCATGCCGCCATCCGCATGGACCAGAAGGCATCGGCACTGATGGGCTTGAAGCGATATGAGGAGGCCGAGCAGACACTGCGCGAGGCCATCCCAGTGCTGCGCGAGCAGGGTGAGTTGCACTCGCTGGCAATCGCTAGCAACCACCTGGGCACCTGTCTGATATGGCAAAAGCGTGAGGCCGAGGCGGCACCCTATTACCGAGAGGCGGCCCAACTGCTTTCGCGCATGGGCGACCCGGTCAACGAACTATACGCTCATCGCGGACTATGCCTGAGCCTGTGGGAGACCAATCCCGACAGTGCGCGGGCCGAACTGAACCGCTTCAACGAGATGAAGGACTCGTTGTATACACACGACGCGGCCGAAGCGTTAGCACGCATGAATGCCGAGTTTGGTAACGACCAGTTGCAACAACAGATGGACCGCGAGCGCATGGCCCACCTGCGCGACATCATCATCGCCGTGGTGGCACTATTGGCATTGATGGTGTCCGGCCTATGGCTCATGCGCCGTCGCCAGCGCGCGCACCAGCGGCGCACCGCCGAGTTGTTGCGCGAAATCGAGCGCCTGCGCCTGGCCCACGAAGAAGTCAAACTTTCAGAACATTCCGAGATAGACGAGTCCTCCGAGGTCAGCAAGGAGAGCGAGGAGAGCGACACGGCATTGCTGCAGCGCATCATCGCATGTGTCAACGACCACCTCGCTGGTGGCGACATGAGCGTGGAGACCATCGCGGCCCACTTGGGCATGAGTGTGTCGACGTTGCGTCGTCGCATGCAGGCGGTCACCGGCGAGACGCCCAAGGCCTATATCCAAGCTATCCAGATGGACAAGGCACGCAAGATGCTGGACGAGGGCGGCGCCGTGGCTGATGTGGCTTATGCCTGCGGTTTCGGTGAGACCAGTAGTTTCACCCGCACCTTCAAGCGCGTGTTTGGCGAGACCCCTACGCAATACCGTACCCGGCATTAACTAAGAGTATACTTGAAAAAGTGGCAGAAAAAAGACTATAAAGACAAAAAGACAAAATCTTGAAAGCTAAAAGCTTGATTTGCAGTTGTTTAAAAATATTTTATGTCTTTTTAGTCTTAAATATCGTCAACTTGACTTTTTAAAGTGGACTCAACTAAGAATTTTTGTTCTTTTTCACGGAAAAGCCATCGTTTTTTAGGCCAAAGTAGTGTTTTTCGGGGGGTTGACGCAAAATGTCAACAACTTTGAACGAAAATGTCAAAAGCCTAGGGGCAAAAAAGCAGTAATTTTGCACTATCAAATAATCCGCCTAATTATTAACATTCATTAACAATAAAACATTATGAAAAAGAAACTACTAACGCTATTGTTTGCGATGGTGGCAATAGCCGCCAGCGCAGACTTTGTGTGGGGTGATTTCACATTTAATGTGCAGTCGGATGGTACTGCCACCATTTTTGGCTTCAAGAGTGGCTACACGGGCAGTCCCACCTCCATCACCATTCCCGGATACTGCTTTGACTCGAGCACGCAGAAGTACTACAAGGTGAAGACAATCGGCCCTTATGCGTTCAACGGCAAGACTTCGCTGCAGAGGGTCACTATCCAGTATGGTGTGGAAGATATCAGCACGTATGCGTTCAATGGCTGTACGAGCCTGAAGACTGTCGACCTGCCGAGCAGTATCAAAAGCCTCGCAAGTGGTGTCTTCTACAATGCACCTATCTCGATGATTAACTGCGCAGCCGAGACGATGCCCACGCTCAACAGCAACGCACTTAACCATCTGGGCACCGTGAGCGGCTCGCGGTACTGGACTTGCGCCACGCCCGACGGCCAGGATGCCGCCAACAATGTAAGCTTGATTACCAGCAACTTCACCGTCCAGTGGAGCCACACCGCCGCCGACTTCCATGACTATGTCATGGGAAGCAGCAGTGACGGCAACCTGTATGACGTGTACCTGAACGTCACCCAAGGCTGGGATCCGGCCACGCAGACCTACGGCAAATTGAAGTTGCTGGGTGCTAACTCCCGTTCCAGCACCACGAACAAGACGCTCAAAATTGGGCAAAACCAAAGTTATTCGCAAAAATTGGCCTACTTCTATGTCACCCGCATTGACAAGTCGATGCGCTACCGTTGCTCCACCATCGAGACGCTGGACATGAGCGAGACCAACAAGATTGACACGATTGACGCCAACGCATTCTACGGCTGCACCGCGCTGACCAAGGCCATCGTGAGTGCCAAGGTGATTGGCTCTTACGCCTTTTACAACTGCACGAACCTGAAGACGCTGCAGCTGTACGGCTCGAGCGAGAGCAGCCAGGGTGTGCAGGAGCTGTACAATCAATGCTTTGCCTACACGGGTGTGACAAGCGTCTATATTCCCAGTTCACTCACGGTCTATGGTGCTGCGTTTGCATATTGCGGCAGCCTGACCAAGTTCACCGTGAGCAGTTCGAACAACTACTTTGCCGCCGACACCAACTCACCCAACTGTCTCTACAACAAGGCTAAGACCACTCTGTATCAGATGGGTGGGGGCACCAAACCTTCGAACATGGTTGACTTGAGCAGCTCCCTGCCCAACACACTCATCTACATCGGAATCCGCGCTTTGGCAGGAGCGAAACTCAGCATTGTAGACATTCCCTATGGTGTGAAGAGCATCGACCATTATGCCTTCAGCGGGATGCCCAGTGTCCAAACCATACGCATTCCCAGTTCGGTCACTTCAGTGGCTTCCACCGCCTTCTCAGGATTGAATACGACGACTCTCAAGCATATATACATGAACCTCAAGACGATACCGAGCGGTATTCAGTCAACTAGTGCATTCAGCAGTCTGCCCACTGGTGTGAAGCTGCACGTGCCATTGTGGCGCACCAACTACTACACCACTGGCAGTTGGTGGAGCGGCGGCTGGGGCAGCAAGTTCACTGCCGGTGTAGTGGAGGACTCCTACGACTTTACATATAATAAGGTTGCCTCGGGCAACTACGTCGACTACACGCTGCGCTACACCGTGAGCAGTGCCGGGTCCTATACCGACACTTATGTGCAGTCGGCGGCCACTGACGGTCAGTTGACCGTGGTGGGTGCCACCATCGGCTCATCGAGCTACTTCAACGGCACCATCACCTTTGCCAACACGGTGGCGCACCGTGGCAAGACCTATATCATCACCGAGGTGCAGCGCGAGGTGTTCCGCAACCAGACGCTCATCAAGCGTGTCACCGGCGGCTCGGGCATCAAGAAGATTGGCGCCTTGTCGTTCGCTGGCCTGACAGGCTGCACCAATGGCTTCAATATCCCCAACCCCATTGAGTTCTGCGACTCGTCGCTGTTCAACTGCTGGACACCGACCATCACGCTGGGCAACCGCTTGACCACCATCGGCAACGACGCGTTCCGCTCGACTGCTGTCCAGCAGGTGATTATGCCCAACAGTGTCACCAAGATCGGATCACGCTTTTTGGCTGGTTCAACCCAACTCGACTCATTGCGTCTATCGCCCAACATCACCGAGATTCCCGCCACGGGCTTAGGATGGGTCAACTGTCGCTACATCATCATCCCCTTTGGTGTGAAGAAGATTGGTGCCCAGGCGTTTATGAGCGACGAGTATGGCAATGGCCTGAGCGAGCCTGTGCATGAGAACATCGTGGTCATCCCCAGCAGTGTCACCACCATCGCCTCCAACGCCTTCCAATATGCCCGTCACCTCGACGCCATCTTCTTGAACGTACCTTACGGGATATTTCAATCGACGCGCGAAGACTGGTGCCGCCGCGTGAACACCAGCGCCAGCAATGCCTACGACTGGGACGGCCATCTGCTGTTTGTTCCCCAAGAATACCTGGCGGCTTATCAATCACAAGACGCGGGCATCCGGGCCGTCTTCAACGAGCAAGTATGGGTGCGTGCTGGTGCTTTTGACTTCTACCGCGGCTCCGACCTGTGGACCACCCCCTATCGCATGACGGTGATCAGCACCCCAAACATGACGGCGAAATATGTGGTCAACGGCAACGCCAGGGTGACATCTGGTTCATCAATTGACTTCAGGACTACCGAGACCAACACCGCGATTGGCAAGACCTACACCATGACCGAGATTGGCCCCAACTGCATGGATGCCACCATCTACTATAGCAGCAATGGCCAAGTGCATCAAGGCGAGAACTTCAACAACCTCACCCTCCCCAGCACCATCACGCGCATTGGCGACTATGCCTTCCGTGGTTGCTCGGGGTTGAAATATGAGTTGAACGTACCCGAGTCAGTGAGCTATATTGGACAATATGCCTTCTATGGCTGCACCCAGTTGCCCAGCATCTTCCTGAACCGCACCAGCACGACCACCATCGGCACTCAGTGCTGGAACACCACGACCACCTCGGCAGTCGACCCCATCCGGTTGTACGTACCACTGGCACAGATGCACAACATTGCTTACCAGACACGCAATTGGCTGCCCAACCAGTTGAGCCTACGCCGTCTGCTGCCTTACATCAAGCCAACCCACGAGTGGGATGCCATCTCGGTGCCGGTGAACGACGGTATCCGTTTGCCCGCGAGCGGTGAATTCTACGTCGCACCAATGCTGGACAAGACTAATCTCTGCTTGCTTAAGAGCAAACTGTCCAACTCAGAACATATTGCCGGTTACATGGGTATGCTCTTCAAGGGCACCATCGGCACGGTCTACCGTTTCAGGGAACGTCTCAATGAATCCTCTACCATTATGACAGTAGAGAACAATGTGCTGTCGGGTGTCAGGCCCTCGAGCGCAAGCGTAGACTATGGTTACCTCTACTATAGTGACTACTACTTCAATGAGACCACGCAAAAGTTTGTCAAGCACACCGACCAGAGTGCCGCGATGCAGCTTGCCGCCGGTAAGGCTTACCTAGACAAGAATGATATCGGCTATATGTATGGCTACATCACCATCGGCCGCGACTTCAATCAGTATGACCTCTACATCAAAGGTGTGAGGGTTACCGACATAAACGCTGGTGACCTCAGTGTCATTGACGGCGTGAGCGGCACAGTGAATTATGACCCCTCGACCAATACGTTGACGCTGCAGAATGCCACCATCGGTTATGGCGGTAACTATAATGGAGCCATCGAACAAAACATCGAAAATCTGACGATTAAGCTGGTGGGGAGCAACACTGTAAGTTCGGTAGGAGCAGCACCTCAAGCTCTATATTTATGTAAATCTACCACTATCACTGGCACCGGCTCGCTTAGTGCCACTCAGTCGGGGGGCTATAGCGGAAGTGGATGTGGGGTGTCTGGAGACAAGACATTGAGCATCACTGGTGGTGCCCAGGTTACGTTCATCGGCAACGCATGTGGATTAGTAGGTGGTGGTGGCAGTGGCGCTCAACTGATTATGAGTGGTGCCACCACGAAGCTTACGGCCAAGAGCAACAATTCCACAAACGGGGCCGCCTCACTCTCACATATGCATCCCACCCTGAACAATGGGTTGGCCGTCACCGAGCCTTCCGGAGCCTACTTCAACAGCTATGGCACCGTGGTCGATGCCAATGGCTACACCATCAGTAGCAGGAATGTGGTGATTAGCAAGCCCACCACGCCGCAATACTCCTTGGGTGACATCAATGGCGACGGCAAGGTGGATGTGAGCGACGTGAACATTGTCATCAACATCATGCTGGGCAAGGTTCAAGCGAGCCAGTATCCGGGCAACGCCGATGTCAACAATGACAACAAGGTGGATGTGAGTGACGTGAACAAGATTATCAACATCATGCTCGGAAAAAGTTAATCAATGCACAATGCACAATGCACAATGCACAATGCAGCCTGGCAAATTTGCCAGGCTGCATTTGTTAGATAGCAGTTGTTAAGTCGACTGCCAATCAAAAAGAAGTTTACTCAGTCTTGACGACGGTGGCGACGGCGCTGAGGATGGCATAGAGCGTCACCGCTGCCATGACAACCATATAGAGCACGTCGCGCACGGTGACCGTGCCGTTCAGGCCCGTGAGCATCGTGTGCCAACTCAAGGCGCACACCAGCGCGACGATAATGTAGACCACCGTCATAAACCAGCTGCGATGGTGCCTTGCCGGCAAGCGGTTGAGCACGCGGCGCGTGAACCAGCGGTTCTCGGTCGCAGGGTATGCTTCATTTTTCAGCAGTTCGCCCAATTGCAAGTCATCCATATCTTGATCTAGTTTGTTCATATCAGTAGGGTGTTTTAATTGTTTGTTTCAAGTTATCCTCGCCGCGGCGCAGGTGCGATTTGATCGTGCCCTCAGGCATATCCATGATTTGCGCTATCTTCTTGATGGGCTGGTCTTCGATGTAGAAAAGCGTGATCACAGCGCGTTCGGTCGCGCCCAACGCCTGCAACGCCTCTTTCACCGTCAGGTGTGCGTCGATGCTCTCGACCGACCGGTCAGTAAGTCCCTCGTCGCTGAATCCCTCATCCATGCCTTGCGTGGGGTGCTCGCTGCGCTTGTGACTATAGAACTCGTTGTAGGCGATGCGGTAAAGCCAGGTGCTGAAGCTCGACATTCCCTTGAAATTACGCACATTTACATAGGCCTTGAGGAACGTCTCTTGCGCCAAGTCGTCGGTGAGCGACTCGTTGCCTCCGGTCAAGTTCATCAAGAAGCGGCGCAACTGCGGCTGATAGGCCTCCACCAGCAGGCCAAAGGCCCGTCGGTTGTCGGCCAGCGCACATTGCGCGATCAGTCGCAGTTCGTCAAACTTCTTCATTGCTTCTCAGCTTTCTCAGTATTCTCAGAATACCCAGTGTTCCTTGGGTCTACTTTCTGTTTTTCCAAGCATCGATGGCCTCGCGTTGGTCTTGGTAGGTCAGGAAACCCTTGCCTAGACCGATGAGCACGAGGATGGCGAAGATGCCCATCAATTGTGTCTCATGAAACATCATCATCAGTCCCAGTCCCACTGCTACCAGGATGAAACTGCCTTGGAAGGCGCGCCAGTTCATGCGCGGCTGGCCCATCACTGGCTGTGCCTGAGCGGCATTGTTCCATGGGTCGCTTTGTGCGCCCAGCGGTGGCGGCACCACCTCGCCGTTCTCGTCTACCATGGGCTCGCCCTCGTTCACGGGCATCCCTTCTAGTACCGGTGAACCTTGCACGGGAGGAACAGGGGCGTAGTAGTTAGAGGGAGCGGAGGTGTGGCCGTCAAATACATAGGGCGGCAGCGAGTAGTTGTTCTCAATCGCCTTCTCCACCATTTTGTATTTGCGGCGGCGCTTCAGGTAGTTGAACAGCAGGATGAAGATGATGAGAAATACCAATCCCCAGGTACAGCAGATGATGGCTTCGGTGGCAACGCGGGCCCAGATCTGTTGCGACTCAATGGCAAAGTCTCTTGTTTCAGTGTCAATTATCTCGTGGTCAGCTTCAGCCTGGTCAGGATTCTCATTGATGTTGATGAGCGTGTCATCGAGCATCCCCACCAGCTCCTTGATGGATTGTGTCCCATTCAGGCGCACGGTGTCGCCATCGCGAGCAATCAGCAATGTGTCGCCGCGCGTCTCAATCAAGCGTCCAGCCGTCATCGGCATCGAGGCTATCAGCACGGCAGCAATCAATAAAATGTACTTTTTCATCTTTCTATACTTTTAAAATCATTAGACAAAAGAACATAAGAACAAAATGCTTCGTGTAATTCGCAGTTCATTAACTCGTTCTTGATGTTTTTCGTGCATTAGACGCAACGAGTGCATCAAAAAGTTGCAAACGTGGTGACAAAATTACATTTTTTCTAACCTCCCGCCAAAATTCTTCTAGACTAGATGAGAATGAGACGATTCATCCTATCGCAAGTGGCACATTTCTTGCCATCATCAAACTCATGCTGACAAATGAGGTTTCAGGACACAATACCTAACTCTGGCTCTTGAGAGTGTGCAGCACCCTAACTCCTAAAAAACAATCACTGCAGCTGTTGCGCTGCAGTGATTGTTTTTACTTCATGACCTTGCGCCCGTCTTGAGTGACGCAAATTCCGTGGCCTGGGGGAAGGACAGTGCCTAGATAGCGGCCGTTCAAGTCATAGTAGTGTGTAACACCCGATGTCGACTGCCGTACACTGTCAATGGCAGTGGGGCTCGACTGCATAAACGTTGCAGTCACTGTGACATTGCTCGCAGGCATTTCAAAGGTATAGACATTATCTGCCGTAGGATTGTAGACAATCTCATGGCCACTAGCATCGGTGATAGTAAGCAATTCCAATGAATAGCCTGCCCCAGGCACAATGGTTAGGGTGATAAGTTCGCCCACAGTAGCTGTTGATTGCCCACACTGCGCCTCGCCGTTGCCCTCGTTGACAATGTTGATGTTGTAGTCAATGGCGCGGAAAGTCGCGCTGACGCAAACATTGTATGGTTCTTCTGGCATCACGAAGGTGTAGGTCTCGCCAGCCGTCACCTCGGTCAATTCAAGCAGTTGGCCCACTTGTGGCGCGCGCTGCGGAGCATGGCCAATACCGGGGTCGATGGTCACCTCGGCACAAATGTCGGCAGTAGTGGTGGTATAGCCTGGCTGTGGATCAACGGTAATGGTGACCACCTCGCCCCCATTGGCGGCAGGCTTGTCGACCGAGATTGTGCCGTGATCTGCATCCATCACAACAACTTGTTGTGCACCCCAACTAATCAGCGAACTACACGCTAAAAAGGCGATAATCAGTGATATTTTGCGTAACATAAGCGTTAAATCTTAGGTTTCTTTTCTAATCAACTCACAAAGGTAGGGATATTTTTTTAATAATAAAAGATTTTGTTGCTTTTTTTACCAAAAATAATTGGCACTATTGTTGCAAGAATAATTTTATTATGGCACATCATTTGTTGAACCGAAAGATTTGTACTTTGCTCATCGTGGCACTATTGGGAATGGTAGCGACAGCGCAGAAACCGCCGATGCCCAATGACACAGCGAAGCATGAAGACTCCATCGTGGTCAAACTTGTTACCTTCTATCCTGGTGACGAGGTGTTTGCTGTCTATGGACACACCGACCTGCGGGTGACACAAGGCAAGCACGACTATTACTACAATTACGGTGTGTTTGACTTCAAGACACCCAATTTTGTCTACCGTTTTGTTCGAGGCGATGCTGAGTATATGTGTGGTGTGTTGCCGCCCAATCTCGCCGCCTATGGCATGGACGGCCGACGCATGATTGAGCAGCGACTTAACCTGACGCAACAGCAAGCGCGCGCGGTGCGAGACTACCTTGTAATCAATTCATTACCAGGCAACAATACCTATTGTTACCAATATCTGGGCGACAACTGCTCGACACGCCCTCGCGACATCATCGAGATGGCGTTGGGCGACAGTCTGCACTACGCCCCAGTGACCGATTTTGTCACCTATCGTGACATGATGTCACATTACACCGCCAATTACCCCTGGGAACAATTTGGCATTGACCTAGTGCTAGGTCCTAGGCTGGACCAGCCATTGGACGAGCGCCAACGAATGTTCATCCCCATGGCACTCATGCAGGCATACGACCATGCTACCGTTACCCGTGACGGGCAAACGCAACCCCTGGTCATTGACACGCAGGTGATGGTCGACGGCAGCGAGCAAGGTACAGTACTGCCTCCCACCCCCTGGTGGCGCACGCCCATAGCAGCCGCCTTGCTGATGCTGGTCATTACTGTGGCAATGACTGTGCGCGACTTGCGGCGACGCAAGGTGACGCGATGGTTCGACACTGTCCTCTACACCCTCTATGCGATGGTGGGATGTGTGCTGTTCTTTCTCATGTTCTGCTCGGTGCGAGAGGCCACATGGCCCAACTACAATGCTTTTTGGGCCAATCCTTTCATGCTCTTCCCGGCAGTCGCCGTATGGTTTGCGTCGGCGCGAAGTGCTCTGAAGGCCTACCACTGGATTAACCTGATGGTCATCGTCCTGCTGATGCTAGCATGGTACTGGATTCCACAGGTTGCCAACCCCGCATTTTTCCCGCTCATGGCACTGCCCGCCATACGCTCAGCCAATTTTTTGTTAATAAATAGGTGTAATTCCTAATTATTTCGTAACTTTGCGGCTTGATTGGGCAAGAACGGCTAGAACAAGTGCCGTCCTTGTAGTCCATAGCTTTGCTTTGGAGCAAAATAAATAGTTAACTAGTTTACAAAACAAATATGGGATTTAGAGATTTTCTGAAATCACTCATCGGTACCAAGTCGGACCGAGACCTGAAAAAGTTGATGCCTGTGGTCGAGAGCATCAAGGCTGTCTACCCCGAGATTGAACAGCTCGACAATGACGCCCTGAGACAGCGCACCGCCGACATCCGTCAACAACTGCGCGATGCCGTGCAGGACAAGCGTGACGAGATAGCTCGTATCAAGGAAGAGATCGAGACGCTCGACTACGACAAGCGTGAGCCCCTGTGGGAAAAGGTGGACAAGATTGAGAAGGAAATCCTCGAAGTGCTTGAGGACAAACTCAACGAGGTACTACCCGTAGTCTTCTCGATTGTCAAGGAAACCGCCCGCCGATTTGCGCAGAACGAGGACATTGTTGTCACCGCCACGCAGATGGATCGCGACCTCGCGGCCGAGGGTAAGGACTTTGTTGACATCGATGGTGACAAGGCCATCTATCACAACCACTGGGTGGCTGGCGGCAACGATACCGTATGGAACATGATACACTACGATGTACAGCTCATTGGTGGTACCGTGCTGCATCAAGGTAAAATCGCCGAGATGGCCACAGGTGAGGGTAAAACCCTGGTGGCAACCCTGCCTGTCTTCCTTAACGCACTCACCGGCAATGGTGTGCACGTGGTGACCGTCAACGACTATCTTGCCAAGCGTGACTCCGAGTGGATGGGACCGCTCTATCAATTCCATGGGCTCTCGGTGGCGTGCATCGACAAGACGCAACCCAACTCGCCCGAGCGCCGCGCCGCATACAACTGCGACATTACATTCGGTACCAACAGTGAGTTCGGCTTCGACTATCTGCGCGACAACATGGCCATGCGCCCTGAGGACATGGTGCAACGCATGCACAACTATGCCATCGTCGATGAGGTCGACTCGGTGTTGATTGATGATGCTCGTACACCACTCATCATCTCGGGTCCCGTGCCCAAGGGCGAGGACCAGATGTTTAATGACTACAAGCCCAACGTTGAGCGTGTCTACCGCGCCCAGCGCGAACTGGTGACCAAGCTCCTGGTCGATGCCAAGCGCTTGATGGCCAGCGATGACGAGAAGGAGCAGAAAGAAGGCACACTGCTGCTCTACCGTGCCTTCAAGGGCCTGCCCAAATACAAGCCCCTGATCAAGTACCTGAGCGAGGAAGGCGTGAAGGCCGCCATGCTCAAGACCGAGGCATTCTATATGCAGGACAACAGCCGCGACATGCCCATTGTCACCGACCCGCTGTACTTCATTATTGAGGAGCAGAACAATACCGTCGAGCTTACCGACAAGGGTATCGACGTGCTCACCAAGGGTACCGACGACCCGCAGTTCTTTATCTTGCCTGACATTGCCACACAGCTATCGCAGGTGACCAACGAAAACATCAGCGATGAGGAGAAAGTGCTCAAAAAAGACGAGCTGCTACAGAACTACACCCTCAAGAGCGAGCGCGTGCACACAGTCACTCAGCTACTCAAGGCCTATACCCTGTTTAACATCAATGAGGAATATATTGTTGATGAAGAGGGCAAGGTGAAGATTGTAGATGAGCAGACAGGACGTATCATGGAGGGACGCCGCTATAGCGACGGACTCCACCAGGCCATCGAGGCAAAGGAAGGCGTCAACGTCGAGGCGGCAACACAGACATTCGCCACCATCACCCTGCAGAACTACTTCCGCATGTACCACAAGTTGGCAGGTATGACCGGTACTGCCGAGACCGAGGCGGGCGAGTTTATGGATATCTACAAGCTGGATGTCGTTACTATTCCGACCAACAAGCCTGTCATCCGTAACGACATGCCCGACCGCGTCTATAAGACTGCCAAGGAGAAATTCCTTGCCGTCATCGAGGAAATTGAACTGATGCGCAACAGCGGACGTCCTGTTCTGGTGGGTACGACCTCGGTCGACATCAGTGAGATGCTGAGCCGCATGCTCAACCTGCGTCACATACCGCACCAGGTGCTGAACGCCAAGTTGCACCAGAAGGAGGCCGATATCGTTGCACAGGCAGGTCAGCAAGTCGACGGCAAGGGTGTCGTCACCATTGCTACCAACATGGCAGGCCGCGGTACCGACATCAAGCTCAGCCCCGCCGTGCGCGAGGCTGGTGGTCTGGCCATCATCGGCACCGAGCGTCACGAGTCACGCCGCGTCGACCGCCAGTTGCGTGGTCGTTCGGGACGTCAAGGTGATCCAGGTTCCAGTGTGTTCTTCGTTTCGTTTGAAGACAAGGTCATGCGTCTGTTCGCCAGCGAGAAGGTGGTGAAGATGCTCGACTTCCTTGGGCTCAAGGATGGCGAGGCCATCGAAGACCGCCGCGTCACCAATGCTATCGAAAATGCTCAGAAGCGCGTCGAGGAGAACAACTTCGGCATCCGTAAGCACTTGCTCGAGTATGACGACGTGATGAATGCACAACGCAAGGTCATCTATACACGCCGTCACCACGCATTGCTGGGCGAGCGCATCGGCCTGGATATCATCAACACCCTGTATGACAGCGTTGAGGACATCACCGAAAAATTTGGACCCGATGACTATGAGGACTACAAGATGCAGGTACTGCGCACCTATGCCCTTGAGCCGAATATCGACGAGGAAACTTTCCGCCGTGCCGACAAGCAGGACAAGGTTGATGCCCTATACAACGAGGTGCTCAAAGCCTTCAACCGCAAGACCGAGCGACTGAGCGAGGTGGCCTATCCCGTCATCGAAAACATTGTCAACGACCAGAAGGCCAACGGCATGGAGCCGCAGGGTCTGATACGCGTGCCCATCACCGACGGCAAACGCACCTTTGGAATCGTCATCGACATCAAGGAGGCCTATGAGACCAAGTGCAAGTCGTTGCAGAAAGCTTGGCAGAAGGCGCTGATGCTGCTCACCATCGACGAGAGTTGGAAGGAGCACTTGCGCGAGATGGACCAGTTGCGCCAGAGTGTGCAGAATGCCAGCTACGAGCAGAAAGATCCCCTTGTTATATATAAGGTGGAATCGTTCAACATGTTCAAGCAGATGGTTGGCGAGATGAATGCCAAGACAGTGTCTATCCTCATGCGCGGACAAATCCCGATGCAAGAGCCCACTACTGTCCAGGAACGCGAAATGCCGCGTCAGCGCCAGCCGCGCTACCAAGAGAGCCGTGGAGGTGGACAGGAAGATGCTGTGGCTGCCAACGCACGTGCTCAGCAAGCCGCAGCTCGTGGTGCCTCACACAAGCCCCAGGGTCCCACCGCACCCATCGTTAATGCTGGTCCCAAGGTGGGCCGCAACGATCCATGTCCCTGCGGCAGCGGCAAGAAGTACAAAAACTGCCACGGACGCGGGCTGTAATTCAATGCAACTATCACAAGTCCGGAATGGAGGTTTGCTCCATTCCGGACTGTTTTTCTCACATCTCGTGTCGTCTCTAGTGAAAACAACACACAACCGCCCTTCCAAGTTGCTGGGAGGGCGGTTGTGTGTTGAGCCGCGAGCGGGACTCGAACCCGCGACCTTTTCGTTACGAATGAAATGCTCTACCGACTGAGCTATTGCGGCTGATGCAACGCGCAATTCTGCATTGCGGCTGCAAAGGTACTATAAAAATGAGAATTGAGGGTTGAGAATTGAGAATAATTCTTGAGAGCTCATCATTTTTAACTCTCTTTTACATTCTTCTTTCCTACATCATCTGCTTGCTGTAAGTAATCTTCACCTTAGCCTTGTCAAGGCGCAAACGCGTAATGGCTGGCGCAGACACCATGGGAGCAATCTTGGTCACAACAGTACGGGCCTCTTGGTAATAAGACGCTTGAGTCGTGTAGGTCGTCACATCCACTGGGGTGATGGTCAGATTGATGTCATCATCGCTAGCAGCACCACCCTGGTTGTCAATGATGTTCATGATATAAGCACGCAGGCCGCTGAACACATAGGCACGCTTGGTGCTGTTATAGGTGGCATAGAACGAGTCCTTGTTGTTGGTCAGGCTGTCGCCCGCGATAAACTCATCTTTCTTCGATGTCTTCACCATTAGCAGGTTGGTCGGTGGCGCGATGTCATAGGCCGTGCCTGTATCCTCGACGGGAATGGTCAGTTCCAACTTGTTGATCACGCCCAAGTCGTCACCCACATCGGTGTTGAACTTGTCAATGATTTCTTGTATGGGGAACCGCACCTGGACCTCATAGCCTGCAGGGGCCAGTATAATCGCCTGGCCATCGGCAACACGTTGCTTGACACTGGCGTCAACATCCAATGAGATAATGTTGTCCTGCAACGTCTCGGGCGTAGCAGCCATATAGGTAGCCGTGTTATTGGTCGTTGTGTCCGTCTCAAGAATGGTGCTGCGCTTGCGGTAGAACACCTGGAACTCAGTGCGCACAAAGTTCATCACGCGACCACTGCCATAGCTGTTCTTGAAATACATACCTGGAAAGAACTTGGCAAATGCCGTGGGTGAGCTGAAGGTCTCGGGATGCTGGCGGTATTCGGTCTGAATCTCACGGGCAAGGCTCACGGGCATTGGAACGTAGACCGCCTCATACTCTATTTGGCCACTGCTGGTCTCATAGTATACCGGTACAGTTGACTTGGGAGAGTAAGAGTTTGAACCCAACAAACCGCTCTCATCGTAATAATCAGTGGGGTCAAAGTCGCTGTACAACGGCGTGGGCAGTTGCTCCTTCAGGCGATAGACGCTCAAACGCATCGGGGGTTGCGCATCACCAGTAAACCCATTGGGGGAGATGGTCAACATCAGGCGGCAGGAGTCTATCATGTCAGCACTCACGCCCATGGTGTCAATGATGGTCGAAGGGATAAACTGCGTCACGACCTCGCTACTGAGCGTGCCGTAACCATCAGCCTTAAGAAGACCCACTAACTGAGTGCTCGTGCGGGCCATGATACGCTGGTTGGGCACACTGTGCCCTGTGATGACAAACGACGAGTCCTCGATGATGGCCGCGCGGGTATCGGTCAGCGACGAACCGATGGTATCGTCGACACACGACTGAAACCCCAGCACAGCTGCCAGGGTGAGCAGGCTATAGAAAATATGTTTCATGATGCCAAACAACTGGGTATTAAAGCGATTTGTAGAACTTGGCTACGGTCTCGACACGGTCCTCATCATCAGAATAGGGCAAGAACGGCAAGCCTGAAGCCTGAGCAAGTTCAATCAACTCGGGGCTTACGTGAGGGCTACACTGAATCACCGCATCACTATGCTGCAGCGCTAGACGAGTCAATGCCGTATGGCTCACGGGCTGGTCATAGATGTCTTGCACGGTGCTCTCGCTAATGCCATCCTGGCACAGCAGTCGAGCCATGCGGTTACTCATGGGGTTATCGAACGCATCGTCCCAAAGTTCATAGATAATCTTCGCATCACGGAATGACGGGTCATCGGGATAAAGCTCACGCATATACACAGGTGCAAGCGCAGTGATCCATCCGCTGCACTGGATCACATCTGGAGTCCAGCGTTGCTTGCGCAATGCCTCGATGATGGCACGGACATAGAAGATGCTGCGCTCATCGTTGGTCTCACTGTACAGTGTCGTCTCAAGCTCCTTGGTCATCGCCTGAGTGAAATAGTCGTCGTTATAGATAAAGAACACCGAGATGCGTGAAGGGAGCATCGTCGCGGTCTTAATAATCAGCGGGTGGTCGGTATCGTCGATGATGATGTTCATGCCCGACAGGCGGAACACCTCGTGAAGCTGATTGCGTCGCTCGTTGATATAGCCATACTTGGGCATGAATGCGCGAACCTCGGCACCGCGCTCCTTGATGCCCTGAGGCAGGTCGCGGCCCCAATTGGCCATCGCACTCTCGTCAAGATAAGGTGCTATCTCCTGCGAGATGTATAATGCTTTCTTTACCTCCATGATGTTTTGAGTTTAATGTATGCAAAGTTACTGAAATTTTCGCACTTACGACAAATTTTTAAGCCCTTTGCCCTATTTTTTTAGCAAATAACGAGCCATTTTAACATATTGTAATCATTCTGCTCACTTTTACGCCCAGTTGATTGGTCTACATTTATCTTGCATTTGTCAATGATTTTTTAGCATTGGTCAGCAACAGGCAAAAAACTATTTTGTCAACTCAAATATTTGTCCTAATTTTGCACCGTCATCACAAGCTAAACGATGGCATACTAACATTCATTTCTTTAAAAACAAACGCAATGAAGAAAACTATTTTTGTTATCATGATGGCGTTGCTGGCAGTGGCCGGCATGAACGCCCAGCCCCAAGGCCGCGGTCACCATGGTCCTCGCGGCGGTATGAACCCCGAAAAGATGATTGAGCATCGCATTGCCATGCTCGACAAGCAACTGCAACTCACCCCTGACCAGAAATCGGCCATCGCATCAATCTACGGCGAGCAGGCAGAGCAAGCAAAGGCCGAGATGCAGCAAATGCAAGATAAGAAAGTTCAACCCAAGCCCGAAGAAATGAAGGCCCGTAAAGAGCAGATGAAAGCCCGCCAGGCTGAGGTTGATGCCAAAGTAGCCGCCGTTCTCACGGCCGATCAGAAGGCAAAGTATGAGCAAATGGTGGCCGATCGCGAACAGCGTGGAAACAAGGCCCGCCATCATGACGGACAGCGCCACGCTGGCAAGGAGAAAGCCGAGTGCGAAGGCCACGACTGCAAGGCTGCCGGCCACGACTGTGACAAGGCAAAGGCAGGTCATGAGTGTGACAAGGCAAAAGCAGGTCATGAGTGTGACAAGGCAAAAGCTCAATGCGACAAGGCGAAAGCTGAGTGCAGCAAGGGTCATGAGTGCAAGGATAAAGCTGCCGGCCATGACTGCAAGGACAAGGCTCAGTGCGACAAGGCTAAAGCAGGCCACAACTGCGACAAGGCGAAAGCTCAATGCGACAAGGCAAAAGCTGAGTGCGGCAAAGGTCACGACTGCAAGGATAAGGCTGCCGGCCATGACTGCAAGGACAAGGCTCAGTGTGACGGAAACGCCTGCAAGAAGACTAATTAAGTAGTCTGGGCCACATAAGCCCTGATCCTAAAAAATCGCCAGACCATTCACGGTCTAGCGATTTTTTTGCTATCTTTGCACGACTTTTGCAACATCGCAAGTATTCATGGATTCATTGGTGCAGTTTTTTATCGATTGGGGATACTGGGGAATGTTTCTCTCGGCATTTATTGCAGGTAGTATCGTCCCGCTCAGTAGCGAGGCGGTTCTAATCGCCTTTGTCGGCCCCCTTCACCTCAGTCCATGGCTGTGCCTGCTTGCAGCGACGGCCGGCAATGTGTCGGGAGGCATGACCTGCTACTGGCTAGGAACGCTAGGTAATATGGAGTGGATTGAGAAATACGCCCATGTCAACCATGAAAAACTCGAGCGAGCCGAGCGATTTATCCACGGTCGTGGTGCATGGATGGCGTTCTTTGCATTCGTCCCCGTCCTGGGAAGCGCCCTCACCGTCGTTCTGGGCATGATGCGAGCCAACATACCCATCACCATCACCGCCATGACCATCGGCAAAGTCATTCGCTACGGTCTCGTCATTGCCGGCACCCTGGGGGTAGCCGCCCTGATTTAGCAATCAAGCACACACAACAATAACCGCGAATCACGCGAAATCAAATTCGCGCCATTCGCGGTTTAAATTTAAACTCGCGTGCTTTGCGGCTAATTAGAACTCAGCGTTGTTAGGAGTGCGCGGGAACGGAATGACGTCACGGATGTTAGCCATGCCCGTCACGAACAGGATCAGGCGCTCAAAGCCCAGACCAAAGCCAGCGTGAGGCACCGTGCCAAACTTGCGAGTTTCCAGGTACCACCACATGTCCTTCATCGGGATGCCACGACGCTCAATCTCGCCGATGAGCTTGTCGTAATTCTCCTCACGTTCACTACCGCCAATGATTTCGCCAATCTGCGGGAACAGCACGTCCATAGCGCGGACGGTCTTGCCGTCATCGTTCTGCTTCATGTAGAATGCCTTGATTTCGCGCGGATAGTCGGTCAGGATGACAGGACACTTGAAGTGTTCCTCAACCAGGTAACGCTCGTGCTCGCTCTGCAGGTCAACGCCCCATTTGACAGGAAACTCAAACTTCTTGCCCGAAGCTTCAAGGATTTTGATACCCTCGGTATAGCTCAGACGGATGAAATCCTGCTTGAGAACGCCTTGCAGACGCTCGATGAGCGTGTTGTCATACATCTGGTTCAAGAACTCGATGTCGTCCTTGCAATGGTCTAGCGCGTACTGCACGCAGTACTTGATAAACTCCTCGGCAAGGTCCATATTGTCGGTGATGTCGTTGAACGCAACCTCGGGCTCAATCATCCAGAACTCAGCTAAATGGCGAGGCGTGTTGCTGTTCTCGGCACGGAATGTGGGACCAAAGGTGTAGATGGCTCCCAGTGCCGTCGCACCCAGCTCGCCTTCAAGCTGACCACTTACGGTCAGACTGGTGGGCTTGCCAAAGAAGTCCTGCGTGTAGTCGTTGCTGCCATCCTCGTTTTTAGGCAAGTTGCCCAGATCAAGGGTCGTCACCTGGAACATATCGCCAGCGCCTTCGCAGTCACTGCCTGTAATCAGTGGCGTGTGCATATAGAAGAAGCCCTTGTCATTAAAGAACTTGTGAATAGCAAATGCCAGGTGGTGGCGGATGCGGAACACGGCACCAAAGGTGTTGGTGCGCATACGCAGGTGTGCCTTCTCACGAAGGAACTCCAGCGTGTGGCCCTTCTTCTGCAATGGATACTCGTCGGGGTCGGCAGTGCCATAGATCTCGACAGTCTGCGCCTGGACCTCAACGGTCTGGCCCTTGCCCTGCGATGCGACGAGCGTACCCTCAACGTGCAGACTCGAACCAGTTGTAATAGGTTTCAGTTCCTCTTCGCTGAACTTCTCCAGGTCGATGACAATCTGGAGGTTCTTGATTGTCGAACCATCGTTCAATGCGATGAACTGCACGTGCTTGTTGCCGCGGCGCGTACGCACCCAGCCCTTAACACACACCTGCTCACCTACCATTTCGGGAGCGAAGATGTCAACAATCTTTGTTCGTTTCAATGTCATGATTTCTGTTAGTGTTTTATCTTGTTCGGTGGGCCGGGTCGCCCCAGCCGTTAGTGAATTATTCAAATGAACCTTGACGCAGGTAGTTCACCTCTTCCTGGGTCAGGTAGCGCCAGCGGCCACGAGCCAAGTTCTTCTTGGTCAAGCCAGCAAAGTAGACGCGATCCAACTTAACGACGCGATAACCCAGCGCTTCAAAGATGCGTCTAACCACACGGTTGCGGCCCGAGTGAATCTCGATGCCGGCCTGCTTGCGGTCGGTCGTCGACACATAACTCACAGCGTCGGCATGGATAGGCCCATCGTCCAGTTCCACACCATCGGCGATGTGCTGCATGTCTTCCTCACTGATGGGTTTGTCGGTCCACACTTGATAGATCTTCTTTTTCACATATTTGGGGTGCGTGAGCTTCGATGCCAGATCGCCGTCGTTTGTGAGCAACAACACGCCAGTGGTATTGCGGTCTAGACGACCCACCGGATAGATGCGCTCCTCGCAAGCACCCTTCACCAGATCCATCACCGTCTTGCGCGGTTTCTGCTGGGACTTGGGCTCAGTAGTTTCGGCATCTTCAGAACCGTCGACAATGCCACGATTATCTTTCTCGTCATCACATGTGGTTACACAGTTCTTGGGCTTGTTCAGCAAAATGTAGCACTTCTTCTCTGTGGTCACAACCTTGCCGTCATATTCCACGATGTCCTTGGGTGTAATTTTCACACCCAGCTCGGTCACCACAGTGCCATTGACCTTGATTTCACCATTCTGGATCTTCTCGTCGGCCTCACGACGTGAACACACACCAGCATTTGCCAGGAACTTGTTCAGGCGAACCTCCATATTCGGGTCGACAATGGGCTCTTCATACTCCACAGGCTTGGGACGCGGCACAAAGCGCATTTGAGGCTTCGGCCCACTTTGTTTGCGTTTGGGGCGCTTGCGGTATCCACCTTGTTGATATCCGCCTTGCTCATAACCACCTTGTTGGTAACCACCCTGCTGATATCCGCCCTGCTGACGATATCCGCCACCTTGCTGACGGTAGCCACCGCCCTGTTGACGATATCCGCCACCTTGTTGACGGTAACCACCTTGCTGGCGATATCCACCGCCCTGTTGACGGTAACCACCCTGCTGGCGATAACCACCGCCTTGCTGACGGTAACCACCCTGCTGACGGGGCTGGTAGCCGCCTTGTTGGTGAGGCTGGTAGCCACTAGTCTGCTGTTGCTCGGCACCCTCTTCGCCTACAGGCTCACTGGACGTTTGAGCCTCATAGCCAGGCTGATAGCCTTGTTGATAACCTTGTTGATGATAGTTGCGTTGCTGGTAGCCACGCTGGTGATAACCACGCGACTGATAGCCACGCTGTTGGTAACCACGCGGCTGATAGCCTTCAGATTGGTAATGTGGCTGATAGCCTTCTTCGGGTTGTGATGTTTGTGCGGCTTGTGTCTCACGATCATAGTCTACACGCTCATAGCGTGCGCCATCGCTTGTGCTCTCGGGGTTAGACTTCGCCTCACCGATTCGGGGACGTCTAGGTCTCTTCTCAAAATTGTCGTCCATAACGATTAATAACGGTTAGTGTTTCTTGCTTTGAATATAATAAGAATTGCCAGGCCTCGCGGCCTTCATTTTATGTAATAACTTGTGTATGGTTTGCCATGTGGCTGGTTGGAATGTGCAAATTTAACGCAAAAACCACACCTGCCAATATCTGGCGCATGATTTTTAGGCTTTTTTAATAACTGCAACAGCAGGCCCTGGATGCTCCAGACAGTCCATCTTGAACACCCAGGGCATCTAGAAGTATATTAGTACCCCGTATAGTTGCTGGGCGTGATACGCTTGAGCTCAGCCTTGACCACATCGCTCACTGCCAGCGTGTCGATAAACCGCGCAATCGACTCAGCATTCACCACCTCGTTGGTGCGCGTGAGTTCCTTCAGCGTCTCATAGGGCTTGGGATAGCCCTCGCGGCGCAGGATGGTCTGGATGGCTTCGGCCACCACGTTCCACTGGCTGTCGAGATCGGCATGGATGGCTTGCTCATTGAGGATGAGCTTGTTCAGGCCCTTGAGCGTACTCGCCAGCGCAATGGCAAGGTGACCAAACGGCACTCCCACGTTGCGAAGCACCGTCGAGTCGGTCAAGTCGCGTTGCAGACGCGACACGGGCAATTTGCGCGAAAGGTGCTCAAGGATGGCGACAGCGATGCCCAGGTTACCCTCGCTGTTCTCAAAGTCGATGGGGTTGACCTTGTGGGGCATGGCGCTGGAGCCCACCTCTCCAGCTTTGATCTTCTGCTTGAAGTAGTTCATCGAGATATACATCCAGATGTCGCGATCCAAGTCAATGAGGATGGTGCACAGGCGCTTCAGCGCATCGAACAGTGCAGACAGATTGTCATAGTTGCTGATTTGTGTGGTCCACTGCTCACGCACGATTCCCAGATGCCGCTGCAGAAAGTCGTTGGCAAATGCACGCC
>JAEEVE010000100.1 GCA_016290765.1 Muribaculaceae bacterium | reverse complement strand
CGACCAGCTCGCCCGTATCAACACATGTCAAGAGCAAAAACCGCTTCCCGACATCGATTTGGTGCTGGCCGACGGCAGTAAGAGCAAGCTCTCGGCGGTAAGTGACACCACGACAACAGTACTCTTCTTCTATACCGACGGTGTAGACTCTTCGATTGGGCGCACGCGTTTGAGCGCTGACTCCAACCTGGAAGCACTCACTGCCGAGGGAGCACTCAAGGTCATCAGTATCTACCTTGGCAAGTATCAGCCAGAGTTCGCTGCAACGATGCCCCAGCAGTGGCTGAATGTGTGCAGCGAAGATGCATTGAAGACCTATGATTTCCGCGCATTGCCTTGCTGCTATATCGTAGACCGCGACATGTTGCTCATGACCAAGAACATCTCGGTAGACGAGCTCAAAGAGGGGCTGTCCAATTAGTTAAGAGTTAAGAGTTGATAGTTAATAGTTTTTGCTTTTTAATGAAGGATGAAAGCACTATTTAAACGAATCTTATTATTCTGTACGGGTTATACCTACAGCAATCTGTCGCGACTGTTTTTGCGCCTGTTTGTTGGCGTGATGTTTCTGCACGTGTGTGTGCGACAATTCATGGATCTTGGGCACCTGCCAGAAGGCTTTGACGGGTTCTGGGGCATGGCACCCGACACCTCGATGATGATGCTTATTATTATTGAGTCGGTCTGTGCTACATTAATTATTTTGGGGTTCCTCACTCGCATCGCGGTAATTCCACCCTTAGTGGTGATGTGCGTTGCTGAGGTGTTTGCCTACTCGTCATACGAAACGGTGACGCCAACCTTGTTCACCTTCCAGCCAGGTTACCCCGTGATGTTCATCGGCATCTTCCTGTTCCTGCTGCTTTCGGGCCCAGGCAAGATTTCGCTGGACTACATCATCTCGGCCCAACTCCTTGAGCGCAACGATGATGACTCTATCCTTGAACAAGCGTAAATGAAAATTGCAGTATTGATTTCGGGTGGCGTGGATAGCGCCGTGGTCGTGCACCAGCTGATGGAGCAGGGGCACGAGCTGCACCCGTTCTACATACGCATTGGGCTTGACAATGACGAGGGCGACTGCAGCGCTGAGGAGGACATTGAGATGTGCTCACTCATTTGTCGCAAGTATGGCCTTCGGCTCGAGGTCGTGTCGCTGCATCAGGAGTACTGGGACAATGTGATGGCTTACGCCTTGCGCACGGTGCAGGCAGGCCTGACGCCTAACCCTGACATGATGTGCAACCGCATGATCAAGTTCGGCTACTTTGAGCAACGCTGGGGACACGAGTTTGACATGACCGCCACAGGACACTATGCCACCACATGCGAAGTCGACGGGGTGAAGTACCTTGCTACCGCAGTCGACCCGGTAAAGGACCAGACCGACTTCCTGGCGCAGATTACCTATGAACAGCTGTGCCACCTGATGTTCCCCATTGGGCACCTGCCCAAGAGCGAGGTGCGCCGTATCGCCCTGGAGCAGCACCTTCCCAACGCGCAACGCCGCGACAGCCAGGGCATCTGCTTCCTTGGACAAATTGATTATAACGACTTTATTCGCCGTCACCTGGGCGAACGGCCTGGTCCAATCATCGAGCTAGAAACTGGCCGCAAACTGGGTGAACACCGTGGATACTGGTTCCACACGATAGGTCAGCGCAAGGGCCTGGGCTTGAGTGGCGGGCCATGGTATGTGGTGAAAAAGAATGTGCACGACAATGTCATCTACGTCACGGGTGGCTATGGTGCCGAGAAACAATATGGTCGTACCCTCCACGTCGACGAGATGCACTTTATCAGCGGTAACCCGTGGCAAGAGCAGAACGGCCCGCAAGCCATCATGTTCAAGAACCGCCACACCCCCACTATGATGCGCGCCCAGTTATCGCACATCGGCGGCGACGAGTGGCTCATCGAGAGCGAACAGGATGTGCAAGGCATCGCCCCTGGCCAGTTTGCCGTTATCTACGACGCGCAAGGCTACTTGTGCTACGGCAGCGGAGTAATCACCAAATAACGGAGAATGAGTGAGCAAATAGAACTGAAAGTGTTAGGCATCACACGGAACCAGTTAGACACTGGAGTGTTTGCCCTGGTAATGGAGCAGAAAAATGGCCCCATTCGCATTCCCATTGTCATCGGGATGGCCGAGGCGCAGTCTATCCAAGCGCATCTGTTGTCAATTGTACCACCCCGTCCCTTGACACACGACCTAATGGTGAGCATGTTTCACCGCTTTGGCATATTTCCCGACTATATCGAGATCTACAGCTTTGCCGACGGCGTGTTTGCCTCGCACATCCACCTCACAGGTCCTGACGGCGGTATCCAGGTGCTGGATGCACGCACCAGCGACGCTGTAGCTATTGCCGTCAGGGTGAAATGCCCCATCTACACCACGCGCGAAATCTTGGACCGCGCTGGATATATCCCCGATGAAGATGGCATGCCACAGGCGCACCTCGACTCGCTACCGTTGGACGAACTGCCACTGGAACGCCTAGAGGCTCGCTTGCAGCAATGCATCGACGATGAAGACTACGAGCGCGCTGCCGAGATCAAGAAAATCCTCGAGTCAAAGGAACAGAAATCATAAGATTATTTGTACCTTTGCAAGTTGTTTAACAGCAGAATATATTAATCATCATCAAATATTGCGCAATTATGAAGAATATCAAGCTAAGACTAATCGTGATGAACTTCCTGGAGTTCGCCGTGTGGGGTGCTTACCTCACCTGCATGGGCAACTATCTGGGAAAGGCCGGGATGGGCAGTGAAATCTCGTGGTTCTACGCCATCCAGGGCATCGTGTCCATCTTCATGCCCACGATCATGGGCATCGTCGCCGACAAGTGGATTCAGCCTCAGCGCCTGCTGGGTATCTGCCATCTGCTAGCAGGTGCAGCCATGATTGCCCTGTTCATGATGGGCATGAATGCCGAGGCAGCCGGCGTGCTGCCCAACAAGGCCGCGTTTATTACCATCTATACCCTGAGCGTGGCATTCTATATGCCCACTCTGGCATTGAGCAACACCACAGCGTTCACCATCCTTAAGGATGCGGGCATGGACACCGTCAAGGACTTCCCGCCTATCCGCGTGTTTGGTACCGTGGGCTTCATCGCTACCATGTGGTTTGTCAATTGTGCCACCCTTGATAACGGCTTCTTTTTCACGCTGGCCGAGAACGCCAACAAGTTTCAGTATACCTACTATCAGTTCCTGGTATCGGGTATCCTGAGCGTTGTGCTGTTCTGCTATTGCATGACCTTGCCACAGTGCAAGCTTCAGCCCAAGCCCGCTCAGTCGCTGGCCGAGTCGTTCGGTCTGGACGCCTTCAAATTGTTCAAGACTAAGAAGATGGCGCTGTTCTTTATCTTTTCGGCCCTGCTGGGCATGTCGCTGCAGGTGACCAACGGCTATGCCACGCCTTTCCTTACCAGTTTTAAGGGCAGTGCCGACGCCGCCATGGCCAACTCGTTTGGTGCTAACAATGCCACGATGCTCATCTCGCTATCGCAGATTGCCGAGGCATTGTGCATCCTGTTGATTCCGTTCTTCCTGCGCAAGTATGGCATTAAGGTGGTAATGCTCATCGCCATGTTTGCCTGGGTATTGCGTTTCGGTTTCTTTGGTCTTGGCAATCCTGCCATGCCGGGTGTGCTGCTGTTCGTCGGCTCGTGCCTTGTCTACGGCGTGGCGTTCGACTTCTTCAATGTGTCGGGCGGCCTGTTTGTCGACAAGGAATGCGACCCCAAGGTGAAAGCTTCGGCTCAGGGCTTATTCATGCTTATGACCAACGGCCTGGGCGCCACCATCGGTACGCTTGCCGCCGGCAAGATTATCGACCACTATTGTCACTGGAACGAGGCTGGCTTCCTGGTGGGTAACACCGACACGGGCTGGCAGAGCGCATGGTTCATCTTCGCTGGCTTTGCCCTCGTGGTCGCCGTGTCGTTCATGTTCTTATTCCAATACAAGCACGTTCCTGAGGAAAAGTGAATCGGTTTTACGAACCCGAAATAGCGACAACGCTCACACTGGGCGAGGATGAGTCGCGGCATGCCGTGAAAGTGTTGCGCCTGACCGAGGGCGACCTCATCGAGGTCGTCGACGGTCAAGGCACCTGTTACACCATGCGCATCACGCTAGCTCACCCCAAGCGTTGCAGCGTTGAAGTCGTTAAGTCGGTTCAGGTTCCCACGCCATGGGGCCACCAGATTGTCCTAGCCGTGGCACCGACCAAGCACCTTGACCGCATTGAGTGGGCTGTGGAGAAATGTACCGAAATGGGCATGGATCGTTTCATCCCACTGCATGGCCACAACAGCGAGCGCACCACGCTCAAGACCGATCGCATCCAGCGAGTGATGGTCGCGGCGATGAAACAATCGCTGGGCGCCACTCTGCCACATTGCGATGAGATGAACACGGTGATGCAGGTCATCCAAGCCCCATTCGACGGGCAGCGCTTCATTGCTTACTGCGACGCGATGCTTCCACGTGAGCAACGGCGAGCCTTGGCACAGGAATACCACCCTGGCAGCAATGTTCAAGTACTCATTGGCCCAGAAGGCGACTTTAGCCCTGAGGAAGTACAAGCGGCACTGGCTGCAGGATTCATTCCCGTGACCCTGGGCGAGAGCCGCCTACGCACCGAGACCGCCGCGGTCATGGCATGCGCCATTATTCACACACTCGACCAAGCCAATTGAGAATGGCCACGCCACAGCTATGGCATAGCCGACTTAGACAGATTTTTGATAACAACACAACTACTGAATAGAAAGAAGAAATGAAAAAGTTTTTTTGGGCAACGATGCTTGCCCTGTGTGTCATCTCGATGTCGGCACAAACTACCGACGATGACGAACGTGTGCGCCAGCGCATCCAGACTGCCGTCATGAATGTCTATGATAATGCCCTGGCCGAAAACCCCGATGACTACAACACCCGTTTTGCCCGTGCCAACCAACTGTTTCTCAATGGTGACTATGCTAAGGCTATCGCCGATGCCGACATCGTCGTGGATCAAGTGCCCAAGAAGGAGAACGAGCTAAAGTTTGACACCTACTTGCTCAAGGCACGTGCCCAAGCCGCCCTCGAACAGTATGAGGACGAGGTGGAGACTCTGCAAGCAGCAGCCGCTATCAACCCTCGGTCGTTAGCACTCATCGACCTGATGGGCAAGGCCTGCTATAACTTGGGTGACATGGATGCCGCCGAAAAGAACTTCAAGACCATTTTGCGCGAGAGTCCTATGAACTATGACGCGCACTACTGGCTGGCCCGTGTGGAGTTGGCTCGCAACAACTTTGGCAAGGCCTACGAGTACAGCGACAAGGCCGTCACCTTGTTTACCGCCAACCCGCAGGTCTACCTGAACCGGTCGGACATCCTCTTGCGCTCGCAACAGTATGAGCAGGCCGCTCAAGACCTGATCTCGGCAATGAGCGTGGGAAATGACGAGGGTGCCGCAATGCGCCGGCTCATCAACATGAGCGACGAGCATTACGATGAGGTGATGAATGTTCTTGCCTCAAGCATCGACAAGGCGCCGCAAGTGGGCATGTTCCACTATCTGCGTGCTGTCATTGCCATGCGCCAAAACCACTATGGCCAGGCCCTGCGCAACCTCGACTTTATCGTCGAGAACAACCTCTATGATTACCACAGCATCTACTTCTACCGCGCTCAGTGCCAGATGGCGTTGACGAACTATGCCGAAGCGCTGACCAACGTCAACAAGGCCATAGCCCTCAATGAGAACCCTGATGCTAAATACTATGTGCTGAAGGCACAGTGCGAGCAGAATCTCAAGACCCCTGAGGCAGCAACGATGACGCTGGACCAGGCTGCCAAGATGATACCCAACAACGAGTCGATCTTGCTAGAGCAGGCGCGCCTGCTGTCGAGCCACCGTGCCGACAAGGAGGCTATCGCCAAGCTAACCGCCTTGCTTGCCATCAACCCCAAGAACGCCGAGGCATTGTTGCTCAAGGGCTGGATTGAGAAATATCGCCAAAACAATGCCGCTACTGCCAACAAGACCTTCGAACGCGTACTAGCATGCGGCGATGACATGGCAAGTCTGCGTGGCTTTGCCCTGCATGAATTAGGCCGTGATGACGAGGCTCGCGCATGGGCCAACAAGATTATTCAGGACAACCGCATCATTGGCGGCGATAGCTACTTCTTGGCATCGGCGCTACTGAGTGACATTGGCGACTATGAGGCAGGTGACAAGACGAAGTCAATGGAATACTTGCGCAGCGCACTGGCCAACGGCTATGGCAACCTTTACGAAATCAAGGTTAACGAGACACCCTATGTTAACCTTAAGCTCGTGCGCCGCTATCCCGATTTCCAGACTGTCCTCGATCAAAACTCGCTCAACTTCGAGATTCGCAGATAATCCCCCTCATTGCTAGCTGCTATACCATATAGATCCGCACCTGCGTCCTGGCCAAGGCTGGGACGCAAGGTTGTGTTGTGCATTGTTCATTTGGCACTATGCATTGTGGTTGCGTCTTGCTCGTCGACCAAGCATGTGCCGGCAGGGCAATTGCTGCTCGACCGTACCCGCATTAACATCGCAGATGGTGCCCAACACAAGGATGTGGTAGTATCGGACCTGACCAACTACCTGCGCCAGACCGAGAACCACAAAGTGCTGGGCGGCATGAAGCTGCAGCTCGCCATCTACAACATGAGCGGACGCGACTCGACCAACTGGTTCAACCGCTGGATACGTCGTGTGGGCGCACCACCCGTCATCTACGACAGTACGCTCACTGAGGCCAGCGCACACCAACTGAACATGGCGTTGCGTAACCGCGGCTATATGAACAACGAAGTGACCTATCGCGTAGATGCCGACAGCGCCAAGCGTAAGGCTCGCGTAGACTACGACATCACGCTGGGTGACCCCTACTACATCCGTTCCATCTCTTACAACATCCCCGACGACTCGCTGCGACGCATCATTCTTGCCGACACCGCCATGGCTCCAGTGCATGTGGGTTCGCTGCTGGACCATAACCGACTCGACCAATGGCGTCAGGAAATCACCACTGCGCTACGGCGCCATGGATACTACGCGTTCGGCAAGGAGTATGTAACCTTTGATGCCGACACGGCAGCGGGGTCGCGTGAGGTGGACCTGACGCTGAACACCCGCGCTCCTTACCGCAGCGAGCGCATGCCCTACTACACCGAGCATCGTCCATTCTATGTGCGGCAGGTGACCTATGTCACCAACTACGACCCTGTGCTGATGCACGACGGCTACTTCGCCCCCGACACCACTCGTTACGGCAAGCTGCTCATTCTCCACGACGATGATACTTACCTGCGCAATAGTGTCATCGACGAGTGCAACTTTATCAAACCTGGCCAGCTATATAACGCTGCGGATGTCGACCGCACTTACAAGGCACTAGGGCGATTGGGCATCGTCAAGTTTATCAACATCGATGTGCGTCCCGTGGGCGAGGTCGACGGCAAGGTTTGGCTCGACGCCTATGTGCTGCTGCAGCGCGACAAGTCGCAGGCAATCTCGGTGTCGCTCGAGGGCACCAACAGCGAGGGCGACCTAGGTTTCGGCATCGGTCTCGACTATCAACACCGCAACTTGATGCGAGGTTCCGAGACGCTTAATGCCAAGTTCCGCATGAGCTATGAGAGCCTGTCGGGCAACCTCAACGGCTTGATTAACAACAACTACTCGGAGTATGCTGGCGAGGTGGGCATTACTTTCCCCAAGTTCAAATTTCCCTTCTTGTCGCGCGAGTTCAAAAACAAAATTCAGGCCTCGACCGAGTTGGCCACCAGCTTCAACTACCAGACTCGCCCCGAGTATACGCGCATCATTGCTGGCGCTGCGTGGCGCTACCTGTGGACAGAGCAACAGGCACGCATGCGCCACACATTCAATCTTGTTGACTTGAACTACGTGTACCTTCCCAAGAGCCGCAGCAACTTCCTGGACAGCATCGCCAATCCACTGCTGCGCTACAGCTATGAGAACCACTTCATCATGCGCATGGGGTATAACTTTTACAAGACCAACAAGGTGCAGCCGGGGCCGATGGCGCGCAGTTTCCAGTCCAATGTGTACACGATCCGTGCTGCGGCCGAGACGGCAGGCAACCTGCTCTATGGCATCTCACGAATCACGGGCCAGAAGCACGAGGATGACGACTCCTACAAGGTGTTCGGTATCCGCTATGCGCAGTATGCCAAGGCCGAGGTCGACTATGCCCTCACACACTTTTTCAACTCGCGGCACTCTCTGGCTTTTCACGTTGGCGCAGGCGTGGCGGTACCCTATGGCAATAGCACAGTACTGCCGTTCGAAAAACGATTCTATGCCGGCGGAGCTAATGGCGTGCGAGGTTGGGGCGTGCGCACCCTGGGACCAGGTTGCTTCAACGCAGCCAAGTCTCAGAGCCGATTCATCTATCAATGTGGCGATATCCGGCTAGACATGAACCTGGAGTACCGTGCCAAGCTGTTCTGGGTCATCGAGTTGGGCCTGTTTATAGATGCTGGCAACATCTGGACCATTCGTGACTATGAGGTCCAACAAGGTGGCGTGTTTCGCTTCAACAAGTTCTATGAGCAGATTGCGTTGGCTTATGGGTTGGGCATCCGTCTGGACTTCAACTATTTCTTGTTGCGCCTGGATATGGGCATGAAGGCGCACAACCCCGCTATGGATCAGGAACCCTGGCCACTGGTCCATCCTCGCTTCAAACGCGACAGCGAGTTCCACTTCTCGGTAGGATACCCGTTCTAATTGAGAATAGAGTTCACCTATTCCTCATGCGGTTCTTGACGAAAAGCCAGTCAATTAGTGCATAGATTGCAGTGAGGACAGCCGAAAACACCACATTAACCAACAAATTACTGCCCTCAGGATCATCATGCGGCAACAGGCGACACCATGCCACTCGCAATGTAAGAATGACCATGAAAACAACGAGGCAACGCACCCAACGGCGCAAAAAGTATGGTTTCATCGCTTGATTGATTTGGAAGCACACAGAAGAAACGATTATCTCAAACCTAAATTGTGAATTTTGGGGTAGAGAATTGAGAAGAATCTCTTAAAAAACACTTTTTTCAAAAAAAATAGCCGAATTATTTGCTCAGTTCAGAAAATGGCAGTACCTTTGCATCGCTTTTCGGAAATCACACCGTTAAGTTCATTCGGGATG
>JAEEVE010000099.1 GCA_016290765.1 Muribaculaceae bacterium | reverse complement strand
TCCACGTGAGGCGTGAAACAGGGTTTGTATTTGCCACGCAAGATTTTCGCAACCTTGCTGCACAGGCGACCCAGAACCTGATCGGTAGCATCGACTACTACCCATTCCTTCTGGACGGTTTCGGCCTTAGCCGAAATGGTTTTGTAACTTAAAGTATCCACTTTTAAATTCCTGATTAATAAGTAAATAAATGAACGTCACGAACACACGCAAGCACGGCCATATGCCTGCGTATGACGCTCGATTCTAATAGCTTGGATATAATCGGCGTGCAAAGGTACGACATTTTTCTCAACCGACAAGACCTCATGCCATGATGAATCAACAATTTAGCAAAACTGCGCAATATTTAGTGAAATTTAACAAACAAAAGACCCCCCTCGGGCACCATTTGGTGAGCGAGGGGGTAAAAATCTGTAACTAAAAATCAATTGTGGAACACAATGTCACCTGCGTTGGCATCAACTACGATGGCGCGATCGCGATGTACTTGACCAGCGATGATGTCGCGACTCAACGGATTGAGAAGTAGGTTCTGGATGGCACGTTTCACGGGGCGTGCACCGAACTCGGGGTCATAGCCTGCTTGTGCTAGCAACTGCACAGCTGCATCGCTCCACTCAAGTGTAATGCCGTTGTGGGCGAGCATCTTCTTCACGCCTGTCAGTTGTAGGCGCACAATTTGTGCAATTTGTGCCTCGTCGAGTGGCGTGAACATGATGGTTTCGTCAATACGGTTCAGGAACTCGGGACGAATCGTCTGCTTGAGCATCGACATTACCTCGTCGCGTGTCTTGTTTACCACTTCCTCGCGGTTCTGGGCGGTCAGGTGCTCGAAACGCTCGCGAATCAGGCTGGAGCCTAAGTTGCTCGTCATGATGATAATGGTGTTCTTGAAGTTCACCGTGCGGCCCTTGTTGTCGGTCAATCGGCCATCGTCAAGCACTTGCAGCAGCACATTGAACACATCGGGGTGCGCTTTCTCAATCTCGTCGAACAGAACCACTGAGTATGGCTTGCGACGAACAGCTTCGGTCAGCTGTCCACCCTCGTCATAACCTACGTAGCCCGGAGGAGCACCAATGAGTCGGGTTGCCGAGAACTTCTCTTGATACTCGCTCATGTCGATACGTGTCATCATGTTCTCATCGTTGAACATATAGTCGGCTAGCGCTTTGGCAAGCTCAGTCTTACCCACACCAGTGGTGCCCAAGAAGATGAATGAACCGATGGGGCGGCGAGGGTCGTTCAGCCCTGCACGACTGCGTCGCACAGCATCACTGATAGCCTTGATGGCATCGTCCTGTCCAACCACACGCTTGTGCAGCTCATCCTCCAGGTGCAGAAGCTTGTCCATCTCGCTCTGCAGCATTTTGGTCACGGGGATGCCCGTCCAGCGGCTTACCACTTCGGCGATGTCGTCGCTGTCGACCTCCTCCTTGATGAGGGCCTTATCGCCCTGCATGCCACGCAACTGCTCCTGCAGCGAGAGGTTCTCGTCCTGCTTGCGCTTGATGAGCGAGTAGCGGATCTCGGCCACGCGGCCATAGTCGCCGTTGCGCTCGGCACGCTCGGCCTCAAAATTGAGCTGCTCAATGTCAATCTTGTTCTGCTGGATGCGGTTGATGAGTTCCTTCTCGCTACGCCACTTGGCGTTGTACTCGTTCTCGCGCTCGCGCATTTCGGCTAGCTGTTTGTCCAGCTGTGCGATGCGCTGCTCGTCACCGTCACGCTTGATGGCGGCACGCTCAATCTCCAGTTGGGAGATTTTGCGAGAAATCTCGTCCAGGCCCTCGGGTACACTGTCCATCTCGATACGCAGCTTGGCGGCGGCCTCATCGACAAGGTCAATGGCCTTATCAGGTAGGAAACGGTCGCTGATGTAACGCTGGCTCAACTGCACGGCAGCGATGATAGCGTCGTCCTTGATACGCACCTTGTGGTGGTTCTCGTAACGCTCTTTCAAGCCACGCAAGATGGCGATGGCGCTTTCCTCGTCGGGCTCGTCGACCATCACAATCTGGAATCGGCGCTCCAGTGCCTTGTCCTTTTCAAAGTATTTCTGATACTCGTCGAGAGTAGTGGCACCTATACTGCGCAGATCACCACGCGCCAACGCGGGCTTGAGGATGTTGGCGGCATCCATGGCTCCGCTGCTCTTGCCAGCACCCACCAGTGTGTGAATCTCGTCGATGAACAGGATGATTTCGCCTTGAGCCTGGGTAATCTCGTTGATGACAGCCTTCAGGCGTTCCTCAAACTCGCCCTGATACTTGGCACCAGCAATCAATGCGCCCATGTCGAGCGAGTATACTTGTTTCTGTTTCAGGTTCTCGGGCACGTCGCCGCGCACGATACGCTGGGCGAGGCCTTCGACGATAGCAGTCTTGCCCGTACCGGGTTCACCTATTAATATAGGGTTGTTCTTGGTACGGCGGCTTAAGATTTGTAGCACACGACGAATCTCATCATCACGCCCAATGACGGGGTCGAGTTTGCCTTGGCGGGCACGCTCGTTCAGGTTGATGGCATATTTGCTCAGGGCCTGGTACTGCTCCTCGGCCTCCTGGCCAGTGGCTTTACGGCCTTGGCGCAATTGGGCAATGGCTGCCTGCAAGTCCTTGCTGGTGATGCCAGCGTCCTTCAGAATTGTCGATGCGCCCGACTTGACCTCAAATAGTGCCTGTAGCAGCACCTCGATGGTCACATACTGGTCGCCTTGTTTCTGTGCCAGCTCGCTGGCTTTATCCAGCACTTGGCTGGAAGTGTTACTCAAGTAGGGATCGCCGCCCGACACATGGGGTAGGCGAGACAGTGCGTTCTCCAGCGGGCGTTCAATCATGGTAGGAGAGATGTCAAGTTTCTGAAGTACAAACTTGACAACCGAGTCGCCTTCGCTCATCACAGCCTGCAGCAAATGCTCAGGCTCAATGGCTTGATGACCATATTGGCGGGCAAGTTGCACAGCCTTCTGGATGGTCTCCTGACTCTTGATGGTGTAATTGTTGAAGTTCATTGCTTTGTGAAAATTGAAAATTTAACTATCAATCAAGCAACAAAAGTTATGCCTAATTAAATAACTGCCTGAATGTCACTAATTTAGATAAAAATGTCATGAAAGGTGCCATTCTGTCAGTGTACAATAACAAAGCGGACTCACAACCCTGCGAGTCCGCTTGTCCGTATAAGGTGTTTATTTGTGACGGCGCTTTCTTGCGACTATCATCATGCTACTTCGTGAGCGTGATGACGAATGTGGTCACCGACATGATGGTACCCAGCAGCGACAGACCCAGCGACAGGCCAGGAGGCATGCTCCACGATGAACGGGCCTGGCTGGCATTGGGCTCCACATAGATAATGTCGTTTTGTTGCAGATTGAAGTCGGGTGATACCAGCAACTTCGGGTCGTTCAGATTCACGGTCTTCACCACGCGGCTGCCATCGGCATTGGTGCGCACAATCATGATGTTGTCGCGGCGGCCCTTGATGTTCAAGTCACCACTCTGGGCTAGTGCCTCCAAAAGGTTCAGGCGGCCGTTGGGGGCACGGACGACACCTGGGCTACCCACCTCACCCAGCGTGAACACGCGGAAATTCTGAATGCGTGCCTCCACACCAGGCTTCACCGTCAGGTAGCGGGGGTAAATCTGCGAGGCGATGTGCTCCTGCATCGCGCTCAGCGTCATGCCACCCACATGCAGCGTGCCTAGCATCGGGAACTCGATGTTGCCATTGTTGTCCACTAGGTAATAATAAATCGAGTTGTCCTGGCTATTGCCAGCATTGATGTTGTGAGTCGTGCTCACATATTCAATCTTGTTAAAGGGCTTGACGGCTTCTTCGTCGGGGCCCGAGACGTTGATTTGCAGCATGTCGCCAGGCATCAGCACAGGGTCGTTTATGCGTGCGGCGGCATTCAGCAAGTCTTGGGGTAGTTTGTTCGCGTCAATCAGGTAGGGCACATCCTTGCCCGAACCGCAACTGGCCAGGATGATTGCAATCACAGCCAGCATCAGTAAGTAACTTTTCTTCATATCTTTGGATTTTGTTGATTTATCACACCGCAAAAGTACTAAAAAATGTTCAGCGAACATAGGTTTTAAGCAAAAAATATCAACTGTCTCATAAAAAAGATGTAATTTTTAAATAAATTACGCCACGTCTCGGCAAAAAAAATAAAAAACTTTGTCTTTTATTTTGTGTTGCGCTCAACTTGCAGTAATTTTGCAAACGAGATGAACAATTCAATTGCCATAGAGCGCCATCCTTGGCCTCCTTTCATGCCCACCGAACCACGGCTCATCATGTTGGGCACCTTCCCGCCCAAGCCTGAGCGATGGTCGATGGACTTCTTCTATCCCAATAAAATCAATGACATGTGGCGCATCATGGGCATGATTTTCTATGGTGACCGCGACCACTTCTGGGATGAGACTGCTAGACGCTTCAGGTTGCCCGATATCAAGGCCTTCCTCAACGAGCGTGGCATTGCCCTGTGGGACACAGCTATGGCTGTTCGTCGTCTCAAGGACAATGCCAGCGACAAGTTCCTTGAGATTGTTGAGCCCATTGACCTGCGGGCGTTGCTCGACGTGCATCCCACGATACATGCCGTGGTCACTGCAGGCGAGAAGGCTACAGGGGTCATTGCCGACATGGCGGGTATAGCCTTGCCACCCATCGGCCAGCCTGTGACTTGCAGGGTAGGGGGGCACGAGTTCACGTTATGGCGCATGCCCTCATCCTCGCGTGCCTATCCCCTGGCTCTCGAAAAAAAAGCCGAAGCCTATCGTGCCATGCTCTTAGCCTCTGGTATCCTTAGACAAGATGCTTGATTCTCAATTCTCAATTTTCAAATCTCGATTAAATGAAAAAACAAAACATCTGGATACTCATCATGGTCATTGTCGCCACTGCCATAGTGGTAGGCGCGGCCATTGTTGCCGTTACCCACGGCGCTTCCAATGCGACGCCCTCAACGGGCGAATTTTCGCGTGACTTATACTTCTGGCTCAAGAACCACATGAGCTATCCGGCGCTTATCTTGCTCATGGCGATGGAAAGTAGTATCATCCCGCTGCCTAGCGAGGTGGTCGTCCCGCCTGCTGCCTACTTCGCTTTGCAACACAACAGTGCACTTAATATCACAATGGTCATCATCATGGCCACAGTGGGTGCCTATCTAGGATCCATCATCAACTATGGTGTGTCGGTACTGCTGGGGCGGCCCATCATCTATGCCTTTGCCGATAGCAAGGTTGGGCACATGCTGCGGCTCAGCCGAGAGAAGCTGGAGCATGCCGAGGAGTTCTTCCAGAAGCGCGGCTCCACCTCTATTTTCGTCGCTAGACTCCTGCCAGTTGTGCGTCATCTCATCTCCATTCCCGCTGGCTTGTCAAGGATGAACTTTGCTACCTTCAGCCTCTTCACCATCCTGGGTGCTGGATTGTGGAACATTGTCCTTGCCGCCATGGGATATATGCTTTACCTTGCCGTTCCCGACGATGCCCAGTTCTTTGACCAGCTGGAGCACTACAGCCACTACATGAAGATAGCCGGCTTTGTCCTCCTCGCCCTCGTCATCGTCTACATCGTCTACAAATATCGCAAAAAAAACTCTTAACTCTCAACTCTAAACTAAATAAATGCTCGTCTCACCTTCACTACTCAGTGCCGACTTCGGCAACCTGGCGCGCGATATCGACATGATCAATCGCAGCGACGCCCACATGTTACATCTCGATGTCATGGACGGCGTGTTCGTCCCCAACATCTCGTTTGGTTTCCCCGTCATGAAATATGTGCAGAAACTCTGCACCAAGCCCCTCGACGTGCACCTGATGATTGTCGAGCCCCAGAAGTTCGTCAGCGAGGTGCGTGATTGTGGGGCCGAGATCATGAACGTCCACTACGAGGTGTGCCCGCACCTCAACCGCGTGGTGCAGCAAATCAAAAACGCAGGTATGAAGGCTGGTGTCACCCTCAACCCCGCCACACCCGTGTGCCTCTTGCGCGACATTGTCGCCGAGCTCGACCTGGTGCTCCTGATGAGCGTCAACCCGGGCTTTGGCGGCCAGAAGTTCATCCCACAGACCTTGAGTAAAGTGCGTGAATTGCGTGCGCTCATCGCCGAGACAGGCTCAAAGGCCATCATCGAGGTCGATGGAGGCGTCAATGCCGAGACGGGCGCACAGCTCGCCCAGGCAGGCACCGACATGGTCGTGGCAGGCAACTATGTCTTTAAGGCCGAAGACCCTTTGGCCGCCATCAAAACATTAGCAGAACTATGAAACAAGTAATGACAAACCCGAAACGAGGCCATTTTGCATTGTGCATCGTGCATTGTGCATTATTCCTGTTCATCGCCTTCACTGCCATGGCGCAGAAAGACCTGGTGGTGGGCACCTATAACATCCGCCTACTGGTCAACAGCGACGAGCAGAAGGGTGAGGTGTGGCGCACGCGCTGCAAGGTGATGTGCGACCAGATGAACTTTGAAGCCCCCGATGCCTTTGGAGCCCAGGAGGTGACGCATCCCCAACTCGTCGACATGCTCCAGCAACTCGATGGCTACGACTACACGGGTGTGGGGCGTGACGATGGCAAGGAGGCGGGCGAGTACTCCTGTATCTTCTATAAAAAAGACCGTATGCGGCTGCTCGACAGTGGCACGTTCTGGCTCAGCGAGACACCCGAGCAGGTCAGCTATGGGTGGGATGCCGCTTGCCGACGCGTCTGCTCGTGGGGCAAGTTCAAGATGCGAAAGGGAGGATTCACTTTCTTCTTCTTCAACCTGCATATGGATCATGTGGGGGTCACTGCACGCCGCGAGGCTGCCAAGTTGGTGGTCGATCGCATACGCACCATCGCCAAGGGCGCACCGGTCATTCTCACGGGTGACTTCAATGTGGATCAGACAAATGAGATATTCCGCACCTTCAGCGAGAGTGGCATCCTCAAGGACTCTTACGCTTTTGCACGTCAGCGCTTTGCCGAGAACGGCACCTACATAGCCTTTGACCCCAATCTCAAAACCGAGCAGCGCATCGACCACATCTTTGTCTCGCCACGGTTCACCGTCAACCACTATGGCATTCTCACCGATGGCTACTGGACTCCCGACGAGCGCAGTATAGACGCCGACCAGACCGACAATGGCCCCGCCGAGGTCAGGGTCAAGACCTACCGCCGCCACACACCCAGCGACCATTACCCCGTCATCGCCAAGATCACCTATCAGTGACAATAGAAGCGTGAACCAAGTAACACTCCCCCCGCCACCATCATGGCGAGGGGAGTGTGTTGTAAGAATACGTTTACTTCACTATCTTCACAATGCTCTGAGATTTATCAACGTAGGTGGTTACAACAATGTTCACGCCCTCGAAAGCACTGTCGGCAACTTGGCCAGCTACATTGTAGTACTTCACACTAGCAACAGACTTACCAGCGTTGATTTGCTCAACAGCTGCCAAAGGAGGAGGAAAACTACTGCCCATGAAGCACTCTTCGTTTACGAAAACATTATTTGCATAGTCGGTGTACTTCAAATAAGCCTTGATTAAGCCACCTTTGAAGTCCTTGCTAGCAGCAAATTTCATTCGAACGATAACAATGGGGTTTTTGGTAATCTTAATCTGGTCGCCATGATATGTAACGTTCGATAAATTGACAACATAATAGCCATCAGGGTGCATGCTGGTAGTTAGGTTTAGAGCCTGCTGCTCCTCACCAGTGTCTTCGTTATAGAATTTCGTGTCGTTGTGAGAAACGCAATCAATAACGTTCAGTCCATCGGGCAGAAAAATATTGATCTGTAGGTTGGTGAAGTTGTCGGTGTAGTCGCCTTCACGATACAGGACAACAGGCCAAAAGGAAGCGTCTGTCTCACCGGGACCGATAACGAAACCCTCGGGCAAGATGACTCTTGAAGCACAAGAGAAAGTATCAGCGTAGGCAATCATAGCCAGCACTGAAAAAACTGCGACGAGAAAAGATTTTGTCTTCATAATATCGGTTTTTTAGTAGTAAGTTTGAATACAGTAATATTGTCAATCAATAAAACGTTGCAAAAATAATAAACTAATCGCAATTTTGCAAGTATAACCGCCAAAATCTATTTCATTTTATAATTTTGTTTTATTTTTTTCTGCAGGGGTAAAAAGCCCTCCTTAGGGACAACGTTTTTTGATTGTTCTCGTTGTCCATATTGTCTTCTTATTTTTCTGCGGAATTAAAACCATCTGCTTTATCTGCGAGATCTGCATGAGAAAAATTATCTGCGTAATCAGCGTGAAATTTTTGCGCCTTTGATGTTCTTTGATGGCTTTGGTGGTAGATTTTTTCACATCAAAGCCATCAAATTTCATCAAGTATTTTTCATCGCGAGTTTGCGATTCTTTATTTATCAGGAATTCTAGGAATTTCAAGAATTTTGTTTTTGACTTAATTCCTTAAATTCTCTAATTCCTGATTTTTTTGATGGATCATTTTCCTAGCATCTTATTAATGATGGCATTGACATCGGTGATGTCGACATGGCCGTCGCCGGTGATGTCATAATATTCATCAGGTGATATCGTTGGAGCTGTGTCATGCCCCTGATTCCCTGTGGGCACGTCATAGCCCAGCAACACATTAATCATGATGTTCACATCAGCGATGTCAATCACCCCGTCGTGGTTCAGGTCATAGTTCGGCAATTCGTAGCCCAAGTGATAGTAATTGCCTTTATATAGGATATTGCCATCCAGATCAGTCAGCATAATTAACCCAAGGATATCAGGGCAGATGCAAGGAACCCGTATAGGGAACGGGTCATTCAGGTAGCCTGATTGAGTTCCATCAAAGCCAACGCTTTCAACATATTTTCCTGAGATGTTTGTTTGATAGCAATACACACTGTCTTCGCCAACCACAGTTCTTGATGTGGACACAAGAGTAGGCCAGCCTAACTCTTGTAAGAAACCCGCCATGTCATAAAAGTCATAAGTGATATACTCGCCTAGAATTTCTGCATAGGGGCCTGGCAATGTGCCTTCGGGGTGATAAAAGTTTCCATCATCCCAGTTTGCAGTTTCATCAAAATGAGTTGGGGCAAAAATCACTTTCCCATTGTGCTCTCGGGCCAACACAAATGGTGGCTCGTCTGGCGCTAATTGATCAGTCTCATAAAGGTAGCACTTTTTGTACTCGATTCCATGAATGGTGGTATCGCCGCGGAACTCCATCTTTTGGTCGATGATACGATAAGTAGAATCAATGGGCATATAGGTTTCTTCATCCAATTCAAAATCTTCGTAAGCATAATGCCAC
>JAEEVE010000098.1 GCA_016290765.1 Muribaculaceae bacterium | reverse complement strand
GCCTGGTGACTTCGTGTTCATTCCCGGCATCCGCGAGGCTATCCTGGGTGGCAAGGAGGAGATTGACGCCAAGGTTATCACTGCCGACGGCGTGAAGGACATCCACCTGTTCTTCCAGAACTTGACCGCCGACGAGCGTCAGATCCTGGCTGATGGTTGCTTGATGAACTACTACGCAGCACAGAACAAGTAAATAAATGTGAGGCATCCCCTAGCCCCTCCTGAAGGAGGGGTACAGGGGATCTCGAAATATAACTTTTTTCAATTTAACAAACACAATGGAGAAAATCAAAATGACCACTCCCCTGGTGGAGATGGACGGTGACGAGATGACCCGCATTCTGTGGAAGATGATCAAGGACGAACTCATCCTTCCGTTTGTGGACCTGAAGAGCGAATACTATGACCTGGGTCTTCCCAAGCGCGACGAGACCGGCGACCAAATTACGATTGATGCTGCTGAGGCAACCAAGAAGTATGGCGTTGCCGTGAAATGCGCAACCATTACTCCTAACCTGAAGCGTATGGACGAGTACAAGCTGCACGAGATGTGGAAGAGCCCCAACGGCACCATCCGTTCGATTCTGGACGGCACCGTGTTCCGCGCTCCCATCACACTGCCCAGCATCAAGCCGGCAGTTCGCAACTGGGAGAAGCCCATCACCATTGCTCGTCACGCCTATGGTGACGTGTACAAGAGTGTTGAGCTGCGTGCCGATGAGCCTGGTGTGGCCAAGCTCGTGTTCGACGGTGAGAGTGGCAAGCACGAGGAGGTTGTCATCCACAACTTCAAGGGTGCTGGTGTGCTGCAAGGCATGCACAACCTGGACAAGTCGATCCGCTCGTTTGCTCACAGCTGCTTCAAGTTCGCTATCGACACCAAGCAGGATCTGTGGTTCTCGACCAAGGACACCATCTCAAAGAAGTATGACGCTCAGTTCCGCATCATCTTTGAGGAGGTCTATGAGCAGGAGTACAAGGAGCAGTTCGAGAAGCTGGGTCTGGAGTACTTCTACACCCTGATTGACGACGCCGTTGCACGCGTGATCCGCAGCAAGGGTGGCTACATCTGGGCTTGCAAGAACTATGACGGCGACGTGATGAGCGACATGGTTTCGACCGCTTTCGGTTCGCTGGCCATGATGACCAGTGTGCTCGTTAGCCCCGACGGCAACTATGAGTATGAGGCTGCTCACGGTACCGTGACCCGCCACTACTACAAGTACCTCGCTGGCGAGGAGACCTCGACCAACCCCATCGCTACCATCTTTGCATGGAGTGGCGCTCTGCGCAAGCGTGGTGAGAAGGACGGCATCCAGGAGCTGATGAACTTCGGCGACCAGCTGGAGGGCGCTTGCTTCGACACGCTGAACGCCGGCACCGTGACCAAGGACCTGGTGAACCTGATGGAAGGCATAGATGCCAAGGCTGTGAACAGCAGCGACTTCATCAAGGCCATCCGCGCTAACCTCGAGAAGCGCCTGGGTTGCTAAATCCAATTGGTTATTCACAAAAAAAGCAGGTACGCAATTGCGTATCTGCTTTTTTATTGCTATATTTGCGGTGAGAAAAACTTGAAGCGATGAAGAAAGTAGTATTGATGGTGCTGGTGGCTGTTGGGCTGACTGCTGCGGCACAGACGAGTTTGAAGACAAGTGGTCGTACGGTGCAGGATTTGGTTCCTGAAGGCTGGGAAGATATCGTTGAGGCGCGCGGCGACATGAACAAGGACGGCATTGCTGACCTGGTGGTGATTGCCACGCCCAACCTGGCTGAACACATGAATCCAGAGTCGGACTATGCGACTAACTACAACGTGCCCATTGTGGGCATCTATTGGGGACAACGTGATGGCTCATACAGGCTTTATCAGCAATATGACAGCATCGTGTCGGGCAATAGCGAGTACATCTATGTGGAAAATTCAGTAAAAGTGACCGACAAGGGCGTGTTGCAGTTTAAGAGCACCACATTTGCCACAGCAGGAACAAGCGAGAACGGTGTTGACACCTACCTATACCGCTATCAGAATGGTGATTTTTACCTGATTGGACAACAGAACATGGCTCACTCGCGCTACTCGGGTGACTATGAAGAAGTGAGCATCAATTATCTGACTCACAAGAAGAAAATTACGACAGGCAGCGTGTTGCAAGATGGCCCCGCCGACAAGGTGCGGTGGGAGAAGATTCCCAAAGAGCCACTGAAGAGGCTGGGAAGCTTTGAGATGTGACACGCATACAAGCCGGAGGCTTGCATTACTCCAACGTGTGGGTAAATGTTGACGTAGTTTAGATTTCGCTTTAGTTAACATTGTTGTGCCTAGTTTTGGCGCTTTGTGAGCGTAATTTTGCAGTGTAAAAAATCACAAACGTTAAAACTGACACGATGATGAATACACAAAACCTTGACTCCACGATGCTGAGCCAAACGGCTCAGCAATCGCCCCAAATTGCTCTTGCTGAGCAGAATAAAGACTCGTTTTCGCAATCACTGCTACTGTGGATTGCGTCGTTCCCGTTGTTTATCACTGGCCTGTCGCTACTGGGCGGATCATGGCACACGATTGGCTACCTGCTGGAGCTGGCAGCCGCCATCTGCTTCTTCAGCCCTGTGACTCAGTTGCTGGGTTGCCTCACCGAGCGCAAATAAAATGCCCTCGGCGAAACCGAGGGCCATACAACCTATCGTGCATATATCATTGCTGGTTGAGCGTCATTTGGCGCTCAATTTCTTTTGCTATTACCTTGCCGGTATCGTTCATGCCTTGGAGGTTGGGGATGTCGGTGGCGATGGAACGTAGCTGCTCGGCATTGAGCTGGTTCTGATACACGTCATTGAGTACATAAACCAACATGTGGTTAAGTTGGTCGGGACTGACAGTAAAATCCCATTTCTCGGCCTCATCGGGCGTGACAGGTGTGCCGCCATTGTTGTGATTGTTGTCAATGGCCGAAACCTTCACCTTGGGATAGTTGTTGCGCAACAGCTTAATTTTATCGGCATTGCTGCGGAAGGCATTGGTGAGATAACTGATGCCCAGGAAACGCTTGGTGGCCTTTCCACGCTTGACCGAGTTGTAGAAACACGTCTCAATGTCGTTGTAGAAAGCAATGACCTTGACATCGTTCATGCCACCGGCATATGCTTTATCCACCACCTTCTTGAGTGACTCATAGCTGTTCAAGGCGCTGTCATAGAGCAGCCCCTCGCCCGAAAAATCCATGTTCTTGGTGCTGGTGCTCTTCCCCGCCCCACCAGGACCCGTGAGGATAGTAATGCTTCGGTTGCCGTTATTAATGGCACGCTTCATCATGTAGCGGTATACTGTATCGACGAGCCACTTCTCGGCAGCGCGGTAAGAAGGTACATCAGAGCCATCATAGCCAATGGGCGCGAACTGCTTCCGCAGTTCGTCGGGGTCCAATTTGTTACCTGCGCTCTCCAAATAGTTCGCCATGAGCTCGCCAACGTGTTGCTTAGCCCACATGACAGCGTCATCGCCCTTGAGGATGGTTTTCTCGCATTGCTCATGGCCATTTGCACAATGTCCACAGTGGGTTTGCTGAGCCGGCATTGCCATGACAACCATCACGGCAATAACCAACAGTGTCAAAAATCTTTGTCTCATTATACAGTGATTGTAAGAAATTTATCTTGCCGCACGGTGATAGAGCCAGACGGCGATAATGGTGTAAACAACGTTTGGAATCCACATCGCCACGCGTGCCGAGGTGTAGCCCGACACAGCAAAGGTCGACGTAACCGTCATGAACAGGATGTAGCTGAAACTTAGCAAGAGGCCGATGCCGATGTTCAGTCCCATTCCCCCTCGCACCTTGCGAGACGAGAGTGACAATCCGATGACGGTGAGGATGAAAGCTGCCGCCGTCATGGCATATCGGCGCTCATACTCCACTTCAAAGTTCATGATGCCCGCCACGCCACGCGCGTGCTGCTGATCGATGTACTGCCGAAGTTCGGGCGATGTCATCGTCTGCTCGTCATTCTTCGAGATGAGGAAGTCGCGCGGCTCAAAGTTGAGCATGGTGTCGAGCGTCGCTCCCTGGGTCATGGTCTCTTTCAGTCCATTGAACTTGCGCAGGGTATAGTTGTTGAGTTTCCATCGTCCTAGGGAATCATACTTGATGTTCTCGGCAGTGATGCGCGACTTGAGAGTCTTGCCGTCAAACTGGTCGAGCGAGAATCGGAAACCTGTCTTGGTGCTATTGTCGTAGCGAGAGATGTAGGCCATCACGCCTGGACTGACCTGCATCTGAATGTTATCGCCATAGGTAACAGCCTTGTTCTTGACCCAGCGATTGGTATAGGCTATGCGCTGCACATTGGCCGGTGGAATGACGTATGCCGACAAAACAAAACTCAGCACAGCAATAACCAATGCCGAAAACATATAGGGCAACAACATGCGTCTGAAGCTGATGCCGCTCGAGAGCATGGCGATGATCTCGCTGCGGTCGGCCAAACGCGAAGTGAAGAAGATGACCGAGATGAAGGTGAACAACGGGCTGAACTGACTGACAATGAATGGCAGAAAGTTCATGAAGTACTGGAAGATAGTGTCCTTGAGTGGCGCTGTGAGCACAGCATCAAGTTTCTCATTGACATCGAAGATGATGACAATGGCCATGAGCAAGAGGATAGCAAACAAATAAGTGCCCAAGAAATTCTTGACTATGTACAAGTCGAACTTCTTGACCCAGGGCTTGCTAATAGGCTTGGCAACCGGCTGCTCCTGCTGTGCGACCGGTTGTGGCTGCTCTTGCTCGATATGGTTCAATTCTTCTTCCATTTTCTAGAGGCACTAGAAGCACTAGATTGAATAGATGATAGTTAAAGGCGACGCTGCACACGCTCGACCATGACAGTCTTCCATGCCTTGAAGTCGCCTGCGATGATGTGTTGTCGTGTCTCTCGCATAAGCCAAAGGTAGAACGCGAGGTTGTGTATACTGGCAATCTGCAAAGCCAGCAGCTCTTGTGCGATGAACAGGTGACGCAGATAGGCCTTGGTGTAGATGTGGTCGACAATGGATGCTCCATCTTCTTGCAATGGCGTGAAGTCGTCGGCCCACTTGCGGTTGCGCATATTCATGATGCCGTGCTGAGTGAACAGCATGCCATTGCGGCCATTGCGCGTGGGCATGACACAGTCCATCATGTCGACACCACGGTCGATGGCCTCGAGCATATTGGCTGGTGTACCCACTCCCATGAGGTATCGCGGACGGTCGGTGGGGAGGATTTCGTTGACCACTTCAATCATGTCGTACATCACCTCGGTGGGCTCGCCGACAGCTAGTCCGCCAATGGCGTTACCATCAGCGCCCAAGTCGGCGACATGCTTGGCGGCATCTTGTCTCAAATCCTTATAGACACATCCCTGCACAATGGGGAAGAATGCTTGCCTATGTCCGTAGTGCGGCTGTGTTTCGTTGAAGTGCTTCCATCCACGATCTAGCCAACCCTGTGTCAAGCGTAATGATTTCTCGGCATAATCGCGTTCGCTGGTGCCTGGGGGACACTCGTCGAGCGCCATCATGATATCACTGCCAATAATGCGCTGGATGTCGACGACATTCTCGGGGGTGAACAGGTGCTTCGAGCCATCGATGTGGCTGCGGAAGGTAACGCCCTCGGGCTTGAGTTTGCGGTTCTCGCTCAACGAGAATACCTGAAAGCCTCCACTGTCGGTTAGAATGGGGCGGTCCCAGCCATTGAACTTGTGCAACCCGCCAGCCTTTGCCATGATATCCATGCCTGGACGCAAGTAGAGGTGATAGGTATTGCCCAGGATAATCTGCGCCTTGATGTCGTCGCGCAATTCGGTCATGTGTACAGCCTTCACCGCGCCTAGTGTCCCCACAGGCATGAAGATGGGTGTCTCGATGGTACCGTGGTCGGTGGTGATGAGTCCGGCTCTCGCCTGACTACCTGGGGTAGTTGCCTTAAGTTCAAAGTCCATAATCGTTGTTGTGTCAATTGAAAGTGCAAAATTACAACAAAAATCGCCAACATCAAAAATAAATCTCAAATCTCAATTCTCAACTCTCAATTAAATGTCGTACCTTTGCAGTCGCAATGGAGTATATTGTATCAATCGAGAAAGAGAAGATAAACGAAATGCCGTTGGTCGAGTACGACGGCAACATCTATATAGTGGATAGCATGTCGCAGGTGAACGCTGCTGTAGCCCATTTGCGCAAGCACCCGTTGATAGGGTTTGACACCGAGACGCGCCCCGCATTTAAACGCGGCGAGCGCCACAAGTTGGCGCTCATCCAATTGGCCACTCCGAGCGAGTGTTTCCTGTTTCGCACCTGCAAGTTGCAGGGCATTCCCCTGAAGCTTAAGGAGTATCTTGAAGATGAGAATTGCTTGAAAGTGGGTCTATCTACACCCGACGACCTTCACCAGATGCAACGGCTGTGCCATGAACTTCGCCCCGAAGGATTCCTTGAGATTCAGAACATGGTGACTCATTATCGCATCACCGACTTGAGCCTTCAGAAGATCTTCGCCATCCTGTTCGGAAAGAAAATCAGCAAGAGCCAGCGTTTGACCAACTGGGAAGCCGATGAACTCACCCCTCAGCAGCAACGCTATGCTGCCATTGATGCCTGGGCGTGCATTGATATTTACAACCACTTGATGGACGGAAAATTCATTCCTGAGAAATCACCCTATTATCACCAAAAAGAAGATGAGCAACAAACCTAAAAGATCGACAGTGATTCCCCTATGCCTACTGGTTTATCTGGCAATTATGGCATGGGTGGGGCGTGGCCGCCTGCAGGCGGGCGAATACCTTTATTACTTCGGCGTGATTGGCGGCAGCCTAGCCATCATCGCCCTACTCTACTGGTCGCTTCGCCGCAAAGAGGCGCTGCGAGAACGCCGCGAAGAAGAGCTCTACGGCACCTACGAGGATGCCGAAGAGGAAGCACATAAAGACAAGGAAGCTTAGCTGAAATCAACTAGAATAAGGCTTCGCTATTAGTTCAAAGGGGAGTGCTTGGGTGATGGTGACATCGTAGAAGTTGCCTATGGTGAGAGGTTGCTCTTTTGTGATGAGTACCTCAGGGTCGACTTCGGGCGAGTCCCACTGGGTGCGGCCTATGTAATAATCCTCGTCCTCACGGTCAATGATGACGCGCAGTGTCTGCCCCACCTTCTCATCTTGTATTTCTTGTGAGATTTCTTCCTGAAGCGCCATGAGCTTATCCAGGCGATCGTGCTTGACCTCGTCGGGAATAGTGTCTTCGAGATGCTGTGCTGCATAGGTTCCGGTTTCTTCGCTATAGGCAAAGGCGCCCATGCGCTCAAAGCGTGTTTCACGTACAAACTGCAAGAGTTCTTCAAACTCCTGCTCTCCCTCACCGGGGAAGCCCACCATGAGCGTAGTGCGGATGTGAATTCCTGGCACCTCATGGCGCAGGCGCTCAAGCAAGTCGAGCGTTTCCTGGCGCGTGATGTGCCGTCGCATGTTGTCTAGTACGGGGTCGGCAATATGCTGCAGAGCGATGTCCAAGTATTTGCACACATTGTCATGACGAGCCATCACTGGGAGGACGTCGTAGGGGAATTGCGTAGGATAGGCATAATGCAGCCTGATCCACTCCACGCCTGGGATTTGAGCCATCTGGTCGATGAGTTCAGGCAACATCATCTTGCCATAGATGTCCAGGCCATAGGACGAGAGATCCTGCGCAATGACATTGAACTCCTTGACGCCCTGTGCCACCAGAAGGCGCACCTCGTCGAGCAGGCGTTCAATGGGCACCGACTTGTGACGGCCCGTGATGAGTGGAATGGCGCAGAAAGCACAAAAGCGGTTACAACCCTCAGAAATCTTCAGATAGGCATAATGACGGGGAGTTGTAAGCACGCGCTCGCCCGACAAGTCACTGCTATAGGCCTTGCCCAGGTCGCTCAACAAGTTTGGCCATGAGAACTTTCCATAAAACTTATCGACCTCGGGCAATTCGGCCTGAAGATCGGCCATGAAGCGTTCGGCGAGACATCCCATAACGTAAAGGCGACCAATGCGACCCTTTCGCTTGGCTTCGCCCAACTGAAGGATGGTATTGATTGATTCTTCCTGAGCATCGGCAATAAAGCCGCAGGTGTTGACAACAACGACCTCACCATCGACCCGTTTAGGGTTATGCTCAATGGAGTAGCCGGCTGCCTGCAATTGCCGCAGCAAATGCTCACTGTCGACCAAATTCTTGGAACAGCCGAGCGAGATGACCTGAACTTTGTTCTTACGCATGAGCTTACTTGCCGAAGAGTGAACGAACAAACTCCTCGCGCCGGAAGACCTGCAAGTGATCCATGCCCTCACCCAGGCCTATGTACTTGACAGGAATCTGGAACTGGTCGCTGATGCCGATTACCACCCCACCCTTGGCCGTTCCGTCGAGTTTGGTGATGGCAAGAGCATTGACCTCGGTGGCGGCGACAAACTGCTTGGCTTGCTCAAAGGCGTTCTGCCCCGTACTGCCGTCAAGCACGAGCAGAATCTCGTGTGGCGCGTCGGGCAACACCTTGCGCATGACATCTTTAATCTTGGTCAGCTCACGCATTAGGCCCACATTGTTGTGCAGGCGTCCTGCAGTGTCGATGATGACGACATCGGCACCTTGCGCCTTGGCACTCGACACGGCATCAAATGCCACACTGGCTGGGTCGGTTCCCATCTTGTGCTTGATGACGGGCACATCTACACGCTGTCCCCAAATCTCGAGCTGTTCGTCGGCTGCGGCACGATAGGTGTCGGCAGCACCGAGCACCACCTTGTTGCCCGCTTGCTTGAACTGATAGGCGAGCTTGCCGATAGTCGTGGTCTTGCCCACGCCGTTGACGCCCACGACCATGATGACGTATGGTTTCTTATCGTCGGGGACGGTGAAGTCTTCCATGCCCACATTGTTGTTATCGGCGAGCATCTGCGTAATCTCGTCGCAGAGCAAGTCGTTCAATTCGTTAGTGCCAACGTACTTATCGCGTGCCACGCGCTTCTGGATGCGGTCGATGATTTTGAGTGTGGTGTCAACCCCCACATCGCTGGTGATGAAGACTTCCTCAAGGTTGTCAAGCACATCGTCATCGATGGTGCTTTTGCCAGCTACGGCATGAGCAATCTTAGCGAAGACACCTTGCTTGGTCTTCTCCAGTCCCTGGTCCAGCGTCTCCTTTTTCTCTCTTGTAAAGATCGAGCGAAAGAAACCTTTCTTCTTGGGTTCCTCTTCGCTGGCTACCGGCACGTCCTCAGCAGGGAGTTCAACCTGCTGGGCAGCAGGTT
>JAEEVE010000097.1 GCA_016290765.1 Muribaculaceae bacterium | reverse complement strand
ACTGCATCATCCCCGTGCCGCGAAGCTCATCGCTCACGGCAACACACTTGATGACATTGCCATGCAATCCGCCGCCCGCCAATATCTGGTCATCATCAACGCGGCTCACCACAGCATAGTAGTCAACCGGGTCGAGGCGCAAGCCACAGGTCGCCAGGAATTGCTCCAAGCGGATGCGCGCTGGCTTAAGCGTCAACGGCAAGGTGCGTATCTCGTAGTCACCGTACATACTCTTCAATCATCTGGCTGATGCGTTCGTGCAATTCGGCCTGCGTGTGCGTGTGGTTGCGCATGCACCAGCGCGACTCGTGCTCGCACAGTAGACACTGGCGAGGAGCGCGACCCACAGTGGTGCGGCTCAAGGGGGCACCGTCACCACCCAGCACGTCCAGGTCGAAAAGCCGGCCCAGCGGATGGGTGTCTTCGATGTTGCATGTCAACTCCTTGGCAGTCAGGGCGTCAAGGTTAACAACTAGGTAGGCCTCATAGCCCGTCACTAGGTCGCGAACCTCGATGTCTACAAGCTTCTCCCTAAAACACTCTAACACTGCCGTGAGGGCAGCGTTAGCTACTATAAGAGAATGGAGATTACGCTTGACAGCTCCCGGCATGATCACCGTGAGGCACACCAGCGTATGGCTGGGGTGGGCACTTTGCAGCGCCATCTGCTTGGCTTGCCGGCTTTCGCGGCTGGCCAGGAGCATATCGAGCGTAATCTCCATATAGTTAGGTTCTCTGCGCTGCGGCTAGGCCGCGACAACAGGAATCTTAGTCAACAATGTTCTTAATCACATCCATCACACTGCCATCGCGGTTCATCACGATGCCAACCACCTTGTCGCCGAAGGGCAGGGGAGCGGCCTCACCGATGATGCTCTTGGCACGGTCTTTCAGCGAGTCAATCTCAACGATGTTCAGACCAGCGGCAATCAGACGCTCCTTGATCTCGGGACGGCGAGGATTGACGGCGATACCATACTCGGTGACAACGACGTCGACCGACGAACCCGGAGTGATGTGGGTCGTCACCTCGTCAACTACGCAGGGGATGCGGCCGCGCAGCAGCGGGCAAACGATGATCGACAGAGCCGAGTCTCCAGCAGTGTCGGGATGACCACCGATAGCGCCGCGGATGATACCGTCGCTACCCACCAGCACGTTGACATTGAAGTTCACGTCAACCTCCAGGGCCGACAGAATTACGATGTCAAGGCTGTGAGTGGCCGAACCGGGCTCGTCAAAGCTAGCGTACTCGTTAGCGCTGACCTCCTGGTGCATCGGGTCGCTCTTCAACGACTCGGCAGCAACCTTGTCAAACGACTGCACGTCAATCAGGCGGTCAATCAGACCCTCCTCGTGCATCTTCACCATGTGAGCGGTGATGCCGCCCAGAGCGAAGCTGGCCTTGATGCCTTGGTCAATCATGCTCTGACGGATATATTTCACTGCAGCCAGCGAAGCACCACCCGAACCTGTCTGAATCGAGAAGCCTTCCTTGAAGTAACCACTGTTGATGATTACCTTAGCGGCCTGCTTAGCGAGCAGGATGTCACGCGGGTTCTTGGTGTCGCGAATAGCACCCGACGAAATCTTTGACGAGTCACCCACCGAGTCAACGACAACAACGCTCTCGACGTTGCGCTCGCTAATCGAGAACGGGGTGTTGGGATAAGCCACCAGGTCATCAGTCAGGATAATCACATGCTTGGCATACTGTGCGTCGGGAAGGGCATAACCCAGCGAACCGCAAATCGACTTGGCGTTCTCCGAACGGCTGTAACCGCAGGCGTTGCCCATGGGGTCAGCGCTCGAGGCACCCAGGAAAGCGACATCGATCTTCAGATCACCATTGGCGATGGCGCTACCGCGACCACCGTGCGAGCGGAAGATGACGGGTTCATCCATCAGGCCATGGCTGATCTCCTTGGCAAGGTTGCCACGCAGACCCGAGGTTGAGATCTTGGTGATGACACCAGCCTTGATGTGGTCAATCAGTGGCTCGTGGACATCAATCAGGCTCGACGAGGCGAGGTGGAGGTTCTTGAAGCCCATCTCGGCCAACTTGGCGACGACCATGTTGATGACTTTGTCACCGCCACGGAAGTGGTGGTGGAACGAGATGGTCATTCCGTCCTGCAAGCCACTCTTGCGGATGGCTTCCTCAAGGGTCACCACCTTGGCGCCCTGGGCGGTCAGTTCGGTGCGGGCCATCGTATTCTTGTCGGCAGTACCTTTGAAGGTCTCTTTGCCCATGCGGGCGGCAGCCTCTTGAATCTGGGCTGCGCGATCTTTGATGCTATTCATGATTAAATGTCCTCCTTTTTGATTATGCCCGACGCGATGGCCAGGTCGATGGTACGTTGTGCTCTAATCACTACGGGGCGGTCAACCATCTTGCCGTTCACGGCGATGACACCGCTACCACGCTTCTCAGCCTCCTTGATGGCGGCGAGGATGGTCAGCGACTTCTGGATTTCTTTCTCCTTCGGGGCGAATACCTCATTCACCACCTCGATTTGACGAGGATTGATGATTGACTTGCCGTCGAAGCCCAGACTCTTGATCAGCTCGACTTCTTTGCGGAAGGTCTCCATGTCGTTCAGGTTGCTGTACACGGTGTCGAGTGCATCGATACCGGCAGCACGAGCGGCTACAACGATGGTTTGGCGGGCAAGGAGCAACTCCATGCCTTCGGGAGTACGCTGAGTTTTCAGGTTAGCGCTATAATCCTCGGCACCCAGGGCGATACCCATCATGCGCTTTGATGCAGTGGCGATGTCATAGGCATTGATTACACCCAGTGTACTCTCAATGGCGGCCATGATTTGAGTGCGACCCACGCATCCCAGTTCAGTCTCAACTTTCACAATCTCGGCTTCGAGCTCACGAATCTCGTCGGCGGTCTCGGTCTTCGGCATACGAATCACGTGGACGCCAGCCTTGACGACGGCCTCGACGTCTTTCTTGCCGTAAGGAGTGTTCAGCGGGTTCACGCGAACCACCATCTCGGTGTTGCCATAGTCGATGGTTTTCAGAGCATTGTGCACCAGCAAGCGGGCGGCATCCTTCTCTGCCATTGTCACCGAGTCCTCGAGGTCGAGCATAATCGAGTCGGGACCATAGATAAACGCGTCTGCCATCATCGCGGGATTATTTCCCGGGACGAACATCATTGTTCTTCTTAAGCGTTGCATATCTTTCTCTAATGGAATTAGTTGTTAATGTTTCGGGGTTCACTCGTGATTAGTCGGCCCACACGTCTTTGCCGGTAGCACGAACGGCAGCAGCGGTCACGCGAGCACGGATGGTGCAGTCGAGGGCACCCTTGTCAGTCGCCTTGACGCTGGCATCGTTGATGCCCAGACCGGTCAGGGTCTCAGTAATCACTTTCTTGATTTGTTCGCCGAACTGATAAGCTACGGTGCTGTCCAGCTCGATCTGCAGACCGGCGCTCTCGGCCGGAGCAATCTGGATTAAGATGTCGCCAGACTCAAGTGTTCCGGCAAATGCATTCTTGATTTCCATAAATCGTTTTTAAAAGTTTTTGGTTGTTTATATAACAGTATTTTCAGTGTCTTTATTCACTCTCCATCAAGAAAGGGAGAGAGGGTAGTGTGACCACCAATTCGTAATTGTGCATAGTGCAATATGCATTGATTTAAAACAAAGTTTTAAAATCACGTCAAAAGTACTCAAAAAAAACAACACTCCAAAATCCTTATTACAAAAAACTTATGTCACTTGTTAAACTACTTAAACGGCGGTAAAAACGCCAGTTTAACCAATTTGCGAGTTTTTGTGAAAAGTGATACTTTTTAGCCGAAAATATGCTCAAAGTGTCACGAATTGTCACACTTGACAACAAATGTCAAGGTCATCCAATTTAACCCTTGGATGACCTTGATTTAATAAAATTTAGCAATTGAACGCAACATTTAACCGAAGGTGTCGCTAGCTGTGAGGAACTGATCCTGGTGTCTGATGGCTTGCGTCAACAAACCCTGGTTCTCCCTTTAGGGGGTAGGGGGCTGACTACTCAGGTTGGCGGCCCTCAAGAATCGCCTCGGTGTCGCGAGCAATCATATACTCCTCGTCGGTCATCACAACGACGACCTTCACGCGGCTGTCGGGAGTGCTAATAACGCCTTCTTTGCCTAAACGGGTGGCCTGGTTCAGCGCAGGGTCAATCTTCACGCCCAGATACTCCAGGTTGCGGCACACAACCTCGCGTGTCTCGGCTTGGTTCTCGCCAACACCGCCAGTGAAGGCAATGATGTCCACACCATTCATCGCTGCCGCGTATGCGCCCACATACTTCAAGATGCGGTACTCATACATATCAAGTGCCAAGCGGGCCTTCTTGTTGCCTTCATCAATGGCCTGACCAATCTCGCGCATGTCGCTCGAAATACCTGTCACACCCGACAGACCACTCTTCTTGTTAATGATTTGGTTCATCTCGTAAGCGTCGTAGTGGTGCTTGTCCATCAGGAAAAGCAGTGCACCCGGGTCGATGTCACCCACGCGAGTGCCCATCATCAAGCCCTCGACGGGGGTCATGCCCATACTGGTGTCAATGCTCTTGCCGTCGAGCACGGCCGTGATGCTGCCGCCATTACCCACATGGCAGGTGATGATTTTCTTGCCGGCAGGAGTGGTGCCAAGCATCTCGCACACGCGACGCGACACAAAGCGGTGGCTCGTGCCGTGGAAACCATAGCGGCGCACATGGTCCTCGACGTAGAATTTCTCGGGCAAGGCATACATATAAGCCTTGGCAGGCATCGTCTGGTGGAAAGCAGTATCAAAAACGGCCACTTGGGGCACGTGAGGCAACACTTGCTCGATGGCCTCAATGCCCATCATGTTCACGGGGTTGTGCAGAGGAGCAATGGCATAGCATTCCTTGATAATGGCCTTCACCTCATCGTTGATGAGCACGCTCTGGCTGAATCGCTCGCCACCATGCACTACGCGGTGGCCCACGGCATCAATCTCGTCAAAGCTCTTGATGCACCCCGTCTCGGGGTTGGTCAGTGCGTTGAGAATTGACTTGATGGCACCAGTGTGGTCATTTACCTCAAGGTCAGTCACTTTTTTGGTGCCATCGTTGAATTTCTCCTTGATGAAGGCACCGGGCAGACCAATCTTTTCCACGCCACCCTCAGCTAGCGTCTTGTTGGCCTTGATTTCAATCAGTTTGTATTTCACCGAACTACTACCGCAGTTCAAAACTAAGATATTCATGAGTAAACTACGAATTACAGATTAGGAATTAAGAATTTCAGCATGACAGCATGGTGCATTAAGCATTCGCTTTGGCGATTGCCTGGTTGCAGGTCAGCAAGATGGTCTTGTACACATCCTCCTCATTGCAGCCGCGCGACAAGTCGTTCACCGGAGCGGCAAGGCCTTGCAGCACAGGGCCTACTGCGGTGGCACCAGCCAGACGCTGCACCAGCTTATAAGCAATGTTACCCACACCGAGGTCAGGGAACACCAGCACATTGGCTTTGCCTGCAATTTCGCTGCCAGGAGCTTTGCTGGCACCCACGCTGGGAACCAACGCGGCATCGGCCTGAAGTTCGCCATCAATCTTCATGGCGGGATTCATTTCACGAGCCATGCGGGTGGCCTCAACAACCTTAGTTACATTGTCATGGCTGGCGCTGCCCTTGGTCGAGAAACTCAACATGGCCACCTTCGGGTCAATGCCGGCAAGGTCGCGGGCGGTCTTTTCGGTCGAAACGGCAATTTGCGCAAGTTCCTCAGCGCTGGGGTTGGGGAGCACGGCGCAGTCGCCGAACACCATGATGCCACGCTCGCCGTAGGGAGAACCTTCAGGAAGTAACATGATGAACGCACCGCTCACCACCTTAATGCCAGGAGCAGTCTTCAGCACCTGGAACGCGGCGCGAAGCACGTTGCCAGTCGTGTTTTGAGCACCGGCCACTTGGCCATCGGCATCACCGTTCTTGATGAGCAGGCAGCCCAAATACAGCGGGTCTTTCACTTTTTTGCGGGCATCCTCGATGGTTACACCTTTATTCTTGCGCAACTCGTAGAAGAGTTGTGCATAGGGCTCCATAGCAGCACCGTCTTCAGGATTGATGATGGTGGCGCGCTCCAGATTGGGTAGGCTCAACTCAGCGGCTTTCGCAAGAATCTCGTCACGGTTGCCAATCAGGTACACCTTTGCGATGCCTTCGGCAATGATACGGTCTGCGGCGCGAAGCGTGCGAGGCTCGAGGCTCTCGGGCAACACAATGCGCTGCGGGCAGGCAATAGCCTGCGATTTCAATTGTTCAAATAACGGTTCCATGTCGTTTTTAAATGGTTTGTTCGTTTCTTCCCGCAAAGGTAGTGCAAAATTTGCGAAAGTCGAATACAAACCTAGAATTTTTTTTATGTTTGTTGTGATGCGACAACCTTCGTTGCAGGCAACATGCAATTATTCTCTCGGCTGCGCGCCATATTGCACATTAGAAATGTAAAAATCCCTGCTGTCCATTCTCGTGGGCAGCAGGGTGTAATGGTAGGGGAATGATAGCTAATTCATGATAATTTTCAGCAACTCTTCAATCTCAGGGTCGCCGTCATAGTGCTGGTTCATTTCGTTCAATGTGTCGATAGCCTTCTCACGTTCTTTGGCCTTGATGTATGCCATCGACAGGGCGATGCCCACCTCCTTGTTCATGCCCGATTGCTGGTACAGCGGTTCAAGCAGGCCGATGGCATCATCGGTCATGTTGTTGCGCATGGCTAACATGGCTTGCTGCATCACTACCTCAATCGAGTCGGTTCCCTCGATGCTATCGCGCATTGCGATGTAAGTGTCGGTTATTTTCTGGTCGGCGCGGTGTGACATCTTGTGCATGTAGAACGAGCGAGCCCCGAACCACACACCAGTCACCAGCATGGCAGCAACCAGCACCTGCCACCAAGCACTGGGCCGATGCTTGTTATAGTTGATATTTTTAGACTTCTTGCTTTGAGGCAGCGTTTTCTGTTTTTCCGTTGTTTCGGCTGGTGCCGTGTTATTATTGCAACACTGCGCCATTGGCTGTTCGTTGTTCTGCATATATAATAAGGTGATTATTCTTTCATAAGATAAACGAGAAAACGTCTATTTTGTTGTGATTTCTTGGAGAGAATTATCATCATTGTGCTGTTTGAAATATTTTTCATAACTTTGCAAGCAAAAGCATGACTGTAAACTAATAATGTATTGAATGGCCAGTATATAACTCGCCCATGTACATCAAACTTATACAACCACGCATGCTCATGAGGCCCATGGACACGGGGCTGAAGATACGCATGTCACCTCCGCTGGGGCTCTACACCATCGTCAACATGTTCCGCAACCAACACACTGTGGTGGTGCAGAACGAGAATGTCGAGGACATTACCTATGACAACCCCGACATTGTGGGCATCATGGTGTCGCTTGACGTGCTGCCGCGTGCCGCCGAGATTGCGAGGCCATTCCGTGAGCGTTGCATACCGGTGGTGGCTGGTGGCGTGCACATCACCACTGCCAGTCAGACGGTGCCTGACGGTCTCTTTGATACGCTCTGTATTGGTGCCGCCGAGGGTACCTGGCCCGACATCATGAACGACTTGAAGCACGGGCAGCTTAAACCTGTCTACCGCTGCTCGCCTAATTTCACAGGCAGCGATATCATCCCGCCAGCCTATGACTTGATTCCTACCGACAAGTATCTTTACACCAACATTATGCACACAAGCCGTGGCTGTCCGTTCCGGTGCGATTTCTGTTACAATAGCTTCGGAGGCCATCGTTACATGCACCGCGAGATAGATGATGTCGTTTCTGAAATCAAGGCCATAGGTCGCCGGCACATCATGTTTATTGACGACAATTTCATCGGAGACCCAGCTTGGACCCGCCAGTTGCTGCAAGCCATCACGCCGCTGAATATCAGGTGGAACGCAGCGGTATCGATCAATGTCGCAACAATCCCCGGCATGCTTGACCTGATGCTCGAGAGTGGATGTCAAGGTCTGTTCATCGGATTTGAGAGTATCAATGCTGCCTCGGTGGGAAGTGTCCATAAGATCCAAAATGACCGCACGCGTTACGAAGAAGCTATTCGCGAAATCCACAATCGTGGCATCATGATTAATGCCAGTTTTGTCTTTGGGTTGGACGAGGACACGCCCGAGGTCTTCAAGCAGACGCTGGACTGGATTGTAGAGCAGCGCATCGAAACAGTTACCTCCCACATCCTCACACCGTATCCTGGCACCAAACTTTATAATCAGCTAGAAGCGCAGGGGCGCATCACGACGACCGACCTCTCACGCTACAATACCGCCCATGTCGTGTTCCAGCCCAAGCGCATGACCGCAGAGCAACTCATTGAAGGTTACCTCTGGATTTATCGTGAACTTTACAGTTGGAAAAACATCTTGCGACGTATGCCACGCAACCCGCGGCAACGACTGGCTTATCTCAATTTCAATATCTTTTACCGTAAGTGGGGGCGTTGGACCGACCGCCTATGCCGCTTAGTGACCTATCGCCGCATCGGTCTCCTCGCCGAACGCTTGTCACGATACCTATGAAATTACCCCTTGTAACTTCCTGCTTGGCTGAATTATACTTAGTCTCACAATAATTTGGCATGATTTTTGTTAGAAGTATTATAGACCCCAAAACCCTTACAACGATGAAAAAGATATCTCTTTTGCTGGTTGCGTGCGCGATGATGTTACCCATCGCAGGCATTGCACAAAATAAGGCCTCAGATGGCGGCCTACAACAGGAAGCGTTTGATTCACGAGGCACACAGCCTGTCTTCCCAGGCGGACTCGTGGAGTTGTCGCGGTTTATTAAAGCAAATTTGCAATATCCTGCCGCGGCAGAGAGGAACGGCATTCAAGGCAAAGTGGTTGTGCAGTTCATTGTCACAAAGACGGGCGAGGTGGAAGGTGTTGATGTGCTGCGCTCTGTCGATCCCGAACTTGATGCCGAGGCAGTCAGAATTTGCGAGAAGTTGCCGCGGTTCACTCCTGGCACGCTCGACGGGCTGCCTGTGAACGTCAAATACGCGTTGCCCATCAACTTCACCCTCAACCAAGAAGTACCCGACATCACCAATGAATGTCTTGCTCGCGCAAACGCTGGTGACGCTGAGGCCCAGTATATTATGGGTTGTAGCTATCACAAGGGACTGGGAGTACCCGTCGACTGGATTGTGGCGAGATACTACCTTGAAAAGGCCGCTGCTCAAGGCCACGTCAAGGCGGCAGAGCTGCTCGAAAAAACGAAACAGAATCTAAGAGGCGAGTTAGACCCACCACTTAATTAACCCTAGCCTGGCACATGAAACAAAAAACTCCTTCAACTGAAGGAGTTTTTGTTTTGCTCTCAATCAAGGAATCTCTTGTTTAGACCACCATAGTGGTCGATGCGGCGGTCACGCAAGAACGGCCACCATCGTCGCACTTGCTCGCTGCGTTCCATGTTCACGTCGACGATTTGTTCCACCTCATGATCGGTGGGGGCAGTGAACAGCAACTCGC
>JAEEVE010000096.1 GCA_016290765.1 Muribaculaceae bacterium | reverse complement strand
ATTTTGAGCGGATGATGTAGTGCGCGGAGTCGTTGTAATTGAAGTGACGAATGAACGCATCCAGAATATTCACGTCGTTAGTGCCAGTGCCCAAATTGTTGTAGGTCGAATGCGCCGCCACACCACAGTGATAGCATAAGCGGGCCACCGCCTCGCCTTGCCGGGGAGTATAGTCGCCCTGATAGTCATCAATCATGTTAGCCCAGTCGTAGTTTTCCTGCTCGAAATCGACGCAATAGGTCACCTCGACGGTACCTTGGCCTGGCACGTTATACTTGACCACAACCGAGTCCTGCCCCACTGCATGAGGCGGGAACTTGTAGTAGTTCATATACTGCGCCATAGCGGTGGGGCCACACCCAACGACATAATGCGTCAAGTCGGGTTGATAAGTGCCATCTAGGTCACGATTGGGTATCCAAGTATCAAACGGGCACATAAACTTAAAGGGCTCTCGCTGCCCCCACCTAGTGGTAATGAGTGCGTCGACGTGCGACGGGAAGCGTGTTGTGTCGGGCTTGGTAGTCGGGGCATGTTGCGCTCCAGGCGTAAGCATCAGCCGTTGCATAGAGCGCAGCCACCAGTCGAAGCCCGGGTTGCCTGTTTCCAGCCCTAGCGGTGCCGTGCGTGAGTAAGCCAGCAGCCGTGGCGATTCGGCATCGGAGATAATGGCAAATCCTCCGCTCTGACTGCTATAGACCGACATGTCGCCTATCACGGCAACCTTGAAAACTGCGCTACTGCCATTAAGCACATTCTGCGCCATCTGCTGCAGTTGCATTTCATTTCTCGTCCCAGCCATCACAAGCAAGGGCATGAGAAGCGTGGGCACTATCAAGATTCGTTTGATTGTGTTCATTGTTCAAGACGTATTAAAGTGGAACCAGTAGTTGCAGGTGCATCAGTGTCGAGTTGAACTGCGTAAATCTGACCTGGGGTCAACATGGCCAGATCGATGGCCGAGCCATCATCCAAACTGGTCGACAACACTTGTTGCCCATCAGTTGTGTATATGGTGAGGGTTGCCACATTGGGTTGCTCCTGGCCAAAGTCGACTGATAGTTTGTTACCGCAAATTGCAAAATCAGCCTCATGTGGTTGATGTAACGACAAGTTCGGAATATTGGTCATCGCGTTGATGATATAAAGCAAACCTTTGTAGACATCAATTTGCCCATAGCCGTATGTGTTGTTAGGATAGCTCATCGACTCATCTGGCTTAGTCGTGGTGTGTTCCAGCACATCAACGATACGCTCGGGTGTGAGCGTGGGATCAGCCTCGAGCCACAACGCCACCGCTCCTGCCACCACCGGCGAAGCCATCGACGTTCCCGACTCAGCTATATAGTAATAGTTTTTTCCACCAACCGTCACCTTATCGGTGAGCGACTTGCGGTCGCTCTCGGCACTCGATGAGTACGAATTGTAGGCAGCATTGATGTTAAGGCCCGGTGCCACCACAGTAGGCTTAATGCGGCCGTCGAATGTTGGCCCGCGTGACGAGAACACTGTGATATGGCCTGGCTGATCAGGGACAAAACTGAGCATATCTGTATTGGTCTGTCCGTCAATATTCACGAATGTGTTTTTATAACCCGTCGCACCCACACTGATAATGCCATCGAGCGTGGCGGGCCATGACACTGAGTAGCCCTGAGCAGCATGGCAGTATTGATCCAAACCACTAATATTGGTAAAGGGACTGAGGAACAGATCGCTATACATCCACGCTGGGCCATCGCCAGTTAGCAAACATGCGCCACCACACAACACCAGATAGATGATGTTGGGCATCTGACCATCGATGTGATAAACCGTCCCACGATCATCGTGGAAGTCACTCTTGTAAATCTTCAGGCTGATTTCCCCCATCGACACCTGCGTAGTCAACAGACAGGTATCGCCCTGGAGTGAGTCGATGCTGTCGGTGCTGAAGATAATGGTACCCTCAATACTGCCACCGAGCAACTTGTTACCGAAGAAATCAAAGCGCACCTGTTGGTTGACCGGGGTCACCAGGTCGATGTCAAGCACTCCACCGCTTCCAACACCATTAATTAATCCCACGCCAGCCTGATATTCGTCCTCACCCTTTTCCATATAGGCAGAGCGGAATCCGTCGTTGCCTGCTGCAGCTACAATGATACGGCCTGGCCCTATCAATTGCTGCAAGGCCTCGCCCTCGAGTGTGCGCTGCCGAGTCAGTGTCAAACTCTCGCAACTGCTAAAGTTAACCACACAGGGTTTTCCATCGGATGCAGCACGGTCGAAGAGATACTTGAACCCCAGCACGACCAGTGCCGATGTGGCTTCATCTGGGTTCTCAAACTCGTTGCGCACCGACTTGAAATCGGCGATATAGATGTCGCTCTCGGGCGCCATGCCACGATATTTTCCCAGAACAGGCGAGCCAGCCATCGTACCCATCACATGGGTGCCATGTATACTCGAACTTGTGTATTGTGAGTGAGCATAAGCAGCAATCTCTTCGGTGGTCGTCAGAGCATGTCCCTGTGTGCCATCGGCATTGGGCCAATAGAAGTCATAGTAGTACTTGACACGCAGTTGGCCATCGGCATCCCAAAAGGCGGGATGAGTGACATCAAACCCCGTATCGAACACCCCCGACACAACACCGCGGCCAGTGAAGGCCTGTGGCAAGCCCATTCCTGTGTATACTTGAGTGGCATTTATTTGGCCTGGTGTGACATCCATGGCTGGCCGTGGCATGCGCTCGGCCTCGATGCGCTCGATGCGCGGGTCATGCGATAGGGCTGCGACCATCGACACTGGAATTTCAACAATATGGATGCGCCCCACATGGTCAATCACCCGACAGCCATAGGCCGACAACACGTCGGGCGACTGCGAGGATTCCACAAAGGTCAACAGAGCCAAGAAACGGTGGTCTTGCTGCCCTATGGCAGACTTCACCACCATATCACGCTTGCACAAGTCCAGTATACCACGAGACACCTTATGACTATTGATGTGCTGCTGCGCTGACATAGACAATACTGCCAGCGACAAGATGACATAGATTGTTAACTTTTTCATGATTCAAAGGCCTTTATGGATTTACAGAACGAGCCAAACGCAAGCCCAGATAATTGTTTGTGGTGTTGGCGGGGAAATAGCCGCGGTAACCCACCCGGCAGTAATTGGCTCCCCATCGCCATGATCCGCCACGCACGACAGGCATAAAGCCATCGGTGAAGTAGAGCGGATTTTCGACTGAACCATTACCATAGGCATCCTGATGGGTGTCCTCAACCCACTCCAACACATTTCCACTCATGTCATACAGTCCCAAAGCATTGGGCTGCAGCTTTCCCACCTCGTGCGTTGCATCACCGGCATTGACGCTGTACCAAGCCACCCGCGACAGGTTGTTGTCGCCTGCATAGAGCGTGGTGTCTTGTGCCTGTCCACCACGAGCCGCATATTCCCATTCGGCCTCGGTGAGCAAACGGTAGGGTTTGCCAGTCTTCTCGCAGAGCTTCAGCACAAATGCCTGAGCGTCGTTCCAACTGACCATCTCGACGGGTCGCCGCTCATTCTCGAAGGCCGACGGATTATTGTCCATGACGGCTTGCCACAGTTCTTGCGTGACCTCATACTTGCAGACATAGAAGTCAGTGAGTGTCACGATGTGCACCGGGCGTTCCCAAGCATTGGAGTATTGTGCCACGCCAGTGGGAGTGCCCATGTCGAATGTTCCGCCGTTGACTAGAACCATGCTTGCATCAAGCCGTGCAAACACATCTTGTGGCTGTATCTTGCCCAGCATCATGTTAATGACAGCATTGACATCGGCAATATCTACAACGCCGTCGCCAGTCACATCGGCAGCCGAGGTGAGCGTATTCTTGCCCAGCATCATGTTGATGACGGCATTGACGTCGGCAATATCGACAACGCCGTCACCCGTCATATCGCCTGTGACAAGCGGTTGCGCCCAGACTGTCAAGCCCACGAGCGCCAATCCATAAAGCAAAAATCTTCTCATTTTTCCCATAAAAAAGTTAATGCTTGGGTTTTACGCCGCAAAAATAGCAAAAAAACGATTATATCATTGCCAAATAAACAAAAAAAGCGGGCAGAATGTTCTGCTCGCTTTTTTATGGATAAAAATAAGTAAGGCATTAACGCCTCTTGGCCTAAGATGTTACTTCTCCATCTCGAGGACGCGCAGGTGCTCGGCATCGCCGTCCTTGACGATGGCATCAAAATATTCCTGATTGTAGCCGCCGAAGGTGGGTTGCACGGGCACACCGGCCTCGTTGCGCTCAAACTTGCCGTCTTTCTCCTTCTTGATGTTGCCATCCAGGTACTTGACAAAGAGGTACTCACCCAGTTTGCGGTAACGTTGTGTTGACTGCTGCGCCTGGTCGCACGAGTAGTTGGTGAGCATCTCGATGGCTTGTGCCGGGTTCTGCTTGTACAGTGCCAGTGCCTTTGCCTCGACAGTTGCCTGGTTGTTGTGCCAAGCATCCTCGATGTCGTTCTGGACCTTGCGGATGTCGCCAATCATCTGATTGTATCGGCAGTAGGCCTGGTTTGCCACCCAGTTGTTGACCCAGAAGGCACAGTCCCAGTTCAGGGTATAGAGGTCGCCCTTGCCCTGCGCATAACTGGCAGGCACCTCGGTGATGCAGCAGTAGATGGGGACAAACACAGCAGTGTTGGCATCGTCCACGCCAAACCAGTGGACGCCACCGATGGCATCGGGCAGCCAAGAGCGCATCTGCGACACATAGACCCAACCCGTCTGCTGGGTGGCGATGGCACGCTCGTGCAGGTACTCCTTGCCGTCGACCTTATACTCCATGGGACGCCAGCGATAAGGCACATCGTAGAGAATCTTCGAGCCCTTGTCCTTGGTCATGTCAAAGGGCGTTCCCTCATAGTGGTCACGCATCATGTTTTGCACGTCACGCACACTGACCTTGCGGTTGGGCTTGACATAGAGTGGCATCACCTCGGCATTCTTCTTGCCATTGATGAAGGGCAGGTATCGGTCCATGCCAGTAGCAAAGCGGTTGAAGTAGCTCCACACGCGGGCGTCGCAGCCACGCAGCGTGCCAAAATCGGCTGGGCAATAGGTCTCACTGAAATCAAACTCGGCATCCTTACCATTGAACCACCCCATCTTGCGTGCAAATGAAATGACATCTTTGGAGTAGAGGCAAGTGGCCTTATCCTTTAAGGGGAAGGTGTGGATGCGGGGCTGGTTGGCATGTCCTGAGATGCAGTCGTCGGGGATGCGCTGCGCCACCCACACGGCGCCACGCTCCTTGCCGCCCTTGCCCACCATGTCCATCACCCAAATCTCGTTGGGGTCGCCAATCGAGAACGACTCGCCCTCGCTTCGGTAGCCATATTTTGCGACGAGGTCGGTCATGATGGTAAGTGCCTCGCGAGCCGTCTTGGCGCGCTGCAGGGCGATATAGATGAGGCTTCCATAGTCGATGATACCGGTGGTGTCCTCCAACTCATGGCGGCCGCCCCAGGTGCTCTCACCGATGGTTACCTGATGCTCGTTGATGTTGCCGATGACGGCATAGGTGTGCGCCACCTCGGGAATCTCGCCCAGATACTTGCCCGAATCCCAATCAAAAATTTTGCGCATCTCGCCTGGCTTGTGGTCAGCGGCGGGGAGATACTGCAAGTCGCCGTACAGCGTGTGCGAGTCGGCGGCATAAGAGATGATGGTCGACCCATCGGCCGACGCGGCTTTGCCCACGATAAGGTTGGTGCAAGCCCATGCGCTAGTGGCGCCAACCATGGCTACCACTGCGAGTGAAAGAAGGTTTTTGTTCATATTGCTAGGTCTATATTATTAACTATCAACTATTAACTACCTCTACCTTGACACGGGCAATGCGGTAGCGGTCGAGCTTGAGGACAGTAAACTTGAAGCGTCCATAGGCGACTGTCTCTTTTTCCTTGAGGAAGTCGCCCTTGATGTCGAGCAACAGGCCGGCGATCGTTTCGGCGTCCTCGCCATGCTCGCCCAGCTCGTCCTCCTCGATGTCTAGCACACGGCAGAAGTCGCTGAGCAGGGTCTTGCCGTCGAAGGCATAGACGCCCGGGGCAAGCGTGGTATAGAACTTCTCCTCAGTGTCATACTCGTCGTCGATGTCGCCCACAATCTCTTCGAGCACGTCCTCGAGGGTGGCGATGCCCTGCGTGCAACCATACTCGTCGACGATGATGGCCATGTGCATCTTCTTGGTGCGGAAGTCCTCTAGCAGGTCATCAATCATGCGCGTCTCGGGCACAAAGTAGGCCTGCCGCACAAGGTTCTGCCAGCGGAACTCATTGTCGCGCTTACCGATGTAGGGCAGCAGGTCCTTGGCATAAAGGATTCCCTTGATGTTATCGGGGGTCTCGCTGTAGACGGGCAGGCGTGAATAGCCCGTCTTTACAACAGTCGCCACCACGTCGTCAAACTTGGTGTCATAATCAATGTCGACGACATCGATGCGGGGACGCATGATCTCGTTGACGGTCTTGTTGCCAAAGGTGAGGATGCCCTCAAGCAGTTCCTTCTCGTCCTCGTTCTTCACGTCGCTCGCCTCAAGGGCACGAGTGAGGTCGGCTGTCGAGAGGTCCTCGGGCGAACTCGACACCACATTGTTGACCAGATGGGTGCTCTTGACCATGAGGCGTGCCAGGGGCGAGAACACCTTCACCGCCAGCTTGAGCGGAGCGGATGCAAAGGCAGCAAAACGCACGTTGTTGTTGGTGGCATATAGCTTGGGAATCACCTCGCCAAAGAGCAGGATCAAGAAGGTCAAGATAACGGTCTGCACCAAGAAGTCGGCTATGGGACTGCCGAACTCAAACATCTGATTCATCGCATAATTGAGCACGATGATAATCATAATGTTGACCAGGTTGTTACCAATGAGGATGGTTGCCAACAGCCGTTCAGGGTTCTTCAGCAAGTTCTCCACGCGCTCACGCACATGCTCTTCCTCAATAGAGTCGATATCGGTGCGCTTGAGCGAGAAAAACGCAATTTCGCTGCCCGAGTTAAAGGCCGACAAAAAAAGCCCCGCCAGTGCCACGATGATGGCTACCAGCGAACCTAGGGTGGGAGCATGGAATGTGATTGAAGCCTGCTGCGCGGCGGGCGCCGCGGTGCAGATGAGATTCAACAGGGACGATAACGGGTCAGGGTCCAAAATAATCTAATTTAGTTCAACAATAGCCCCTCAAAGGGGCATAAGCGGTGCAAAGATACGGCATTTTTTTGAAATGGCACACTGTTTGCATTGTTTTTTGTACCTTTGCAAAAAATTATTGAACACCTATGACACGCAGATACTATATCGTCCTACTGTGTTTGGTGGCTACGACCCTAGTTGCTACAGCGCAGGAATACCATGCCCGCCACGACTCGGTGTGGGTTTATAACTCATGGGAAGCCATCATGGACCAGTGGCCCGATACCCTACTCGTCAATCCTGAGATTGAGGTCTGGACACCCTATGACATCGAGTTCAAGACGCGCAGCAAGGCCGCCAACCAGATGCTCGAGGAACAGACCATTGCAGTCGCTGTGGGCGACACTACCTGGCTAATAAACACCAAGTTGCTACAAGACCAAGGCTACAAAGGCGATGTGAAAAAGATGGATGACTTTGCTCCGCTATTCTTCAACGCCAAGGTGGCATTTATCCAGTGTGTGCCCACACACACCAGCAGTGGCATGGCACTGTTGGGTGCCTTGCTGGGCGACCCCGAGCTGTTTAGCGAAGATCCATGGGAGAACCCTGCCGACTTTTTCTGGATTGACTTTGAGAACAAGCGTGTCGACAAGATTGACCACAAGAAATTGAGTGAGTTATTGAGTGTCTATCCCGACTTGCAGCGGCGCTTTGAGCAGATGCGCGACTACAAGAAGCGCTACATCATCCAGTCGTTCTTCATCGATTTTATCCAACGTGCCAACCGAGACCCGGGTTATCCTTACTTGCTTGACCGGCTCTATCCAGATGCCTCTATCCAATAGCTTACATCCTTGTCTCACATGACACCCCAATCCACCACTGCGACACTGGCCGGTGCGAAGAGAGAGCGAATCGCTGCCTTTGATTTTTTGCGCATTCTTGCTGCTTTCGCCGTCATATGGCTGCATGTGTGTTCATATTATTGGTACAAGACTTTCCCGTCGGTTGATTGGGACATCCTCAATGCTTATAATGCGCTGGTCAGGTGGTGTGTACCCATCTTCGTGATGATTACGGGTGCCTTGTTTCTCAACCCTCAAGGTACATGCAGCATTCGCCGCCTCTATCTACGGTACATCGCCCGCATCGTGATAGCGTTTGTGTTCTGGTCGCTTGTCTATGAGCCGTTTCAAGTTTCACCAGCCACAACACTGCGTGGCCTTGTGAAACACATCATCACCGGGCCGATGCACTTGTGGTATCTCAAGATGCTGGTGGGGTTGTATGTTGTCATGCCTCTGCTGCGGGCTATTGTAGCGCGCTCGCGCGGGACTATCTACTTTTTGCTTCTAGCCCTGGCGACCGCATCCTTGGCACCAATGTTGCTGACCCTGCTAGGCCATGTTGACACTGGATTACAGGCAAGTTTCAAACACCTGTTCAACTCACTTGAAATCAAAATGGCACTAGGCTTCAGCGGCTATCTTGTGTTGGGGCATTACCTACACACCCACCCCCTGTCGGCCAAGTCACGACACATCGTCTATGTCCTAGCACTGATGAGCCTGCTGTGTGTTATCATCGGCACACATCTCTACTCTCACCACATCCATCACCCAAAGGACTATTTCTACGACTATCTGAATCCCTTCACCCTAATAGAATCGGTTGCAGTTTTTGTGTTTGTTCAGGCCCATGCAAAGAATGCATCAAGCCGTCAGCGCTCTATAGCTGCCAATATTTCGCGCTACACCTTTGGCATCTACTTGGTGCATCTGCTCATCAGGAATTTGCTAGTGCAACACTTCAAACTAGACACCACTGGTTGGGGGACATTATACTTCGTTCCAGTATTTACCATCGTGATTTTTAGCATCTCGCTGCTAATCATTTGGCTGGTGGGCAAGATTCCTTGGTTCAAGACACATGTAATTTGAACCATAGCATCATACAAATTCAGGCCACCCCAGATGGAGTGGCCTGAAATGTTTCATGAGCTTGCTTGCAACAGCATGCTCGAGACGAGGGCTTACTTGCCCAGCATCTTGTTGATCACGGCATTCACATCGCTAATATCGATGACGCCGTCACCATTCATGTCGCAAACAGGAATCACGTCATCCTTACCCAGCATTTGATTGATCACCGAGTTAACATCCGAGATGTCAACCAGGCCGTCACCATTGGCATCACCCGGCACACCCGGAGTGCCAATCTTGTTAACCATGAACTTGAGGTTAGCCATGTCGAAGGTGAAGGTGTACTCACCAGCCTCGGCAGCCAGCTTGTAAGCAGCCTGGTCGTTGGTCGAAAGCTGAGTAGCAGTCTCCTCGCCAAGCACGACATCCTGGTTAGCCTCGGTCGGGCCATAACGATGTCCGTTGACATCGGCCCAAGTGCCTGTGGCGGTGGTGAAGACAAAGTAATAATCCTTAGCCTC
>JAEEVE010000095.1 GCA_016290765.1 Muribaculaceae bacterium | reverse complement strand
GAGATAGTCAAGAACGTCTTGCCTGGTATAATTACCGTTGGCATCTTCTTTCATCTTTTTCAAAAGTTCAACGGATATTTCCTTTGACTTATCTCTCCAATTCATAAGCAAAAAAAATCCCGCCTACTTTCACAAGCAAGCGGGCTGGTGGTTAAAATTCATCAATTATATGTTTGATACCTACAAAATCGCGGAGAGTGAGGGATTCGAACCCCCGACACGCCTTAACGTGTGCCGCGTTAGCGGTGCGGTGCTTTAAGCCAGACTCAGCCAACTCTCCAAATGGGTCGAGGAAGTGCGCTACCACTCTCTATCATCCTACGTCACGCGGTTGCTCCAACAAACGTATGTCCTATATGCAATCGTTGAAGCCGTAATTGTATGGTAGGACTTTTAACGGACATACCGATCGACCCGAACTGTACTAATACAAATTGTTGCGGAGGTAGGAATCGAACCGTTTGAGACGACCTTCTGGTTATGAGCCAGACGAGCTACCACTGCTCTACTCCGCGATGTAAAACCTACCGATATTCACATAGGGGTAGGTCGTTATGAAAGATTTATCACAAGCCTATGACACAAGGTCATGGTTCCAAAATCAAATTATCTGCATTCTGCTTTCACAAGCTATCTTCAAGTTACATGTCATTCTGGATGGACTCGAACCACCGACTTCGTTCATGTAGAAACATGGCTGAACGCACTCTACCAACTGAGTTACAGAATGATGTTGCCGCGAATGGCGTTACCCATTTCTTTTATAGAGGACCTACCTCACGGCTAAAATTCGTATTTAGCCTTCAACTTTTCTTCACAGCTCTCGCCTTCAGTATAGGTGGCTTTATCCCACCAAGAACTTTACCTACTTCTCACCTTTGAACTGGTTTTCGGTTGTAGCAGTTCCCGCTACCGCGTCTTCCGACGGTGAAGACTTATGGCTTATGTTAGTCCTTCCAACATCAGTGGCTATCTCGTAACCCGTGAACAAGCCTGCTTCTATGTCTTTATATCGAATTAACGATTATCATTGTTTAGGAAAGCATCAAGATCACGTTTCTTGAACAGCCATCGACCTGCGGGTTTTGTGCAGGGGATGAGACCATCTGCAATGTATGTCTGCAATGTACGAAAGCAAACACCAATATAGGCAGCAGCCTCTTTGCTCTTCATGTAAGTTTCCTTACCCATTGTTGTACTCCTCCAGAGATAGCAATAAAGTATTGTCTTCGTCGCCTGTCTTCGTCGTTAGGTTGAGACCTATCGGACGGAGTTTAGTCTTGCTGAGCCAACTTGTCATACTTTGCGCCTTTTTGCGTAAGTCTGCACTCGGGAAGACCAGCAACCGAGTTTTGAAATCACGACTTTCCACCATTGCCATGATGTCTTCAGTCTTGATTTTCTCAACCTGATATGTTAAAAATGCGCTTTCTGACATACTTTATCTTAATGTTTCTAATGTTTTTACCGTTTATCCAAAAATTCTTCGTATCTTTGCAGTCCAAAATCAAATTGTCGTGAGACAAAATCTGCATTTCAACTGTAATCGGTAGTCCGATTTTGGATTTCGCTTGCAAAGGTAAGTCGAAAAATCTAAATATCAAAACAAAATCAAAGATATTTTTCAAACACCTTTGATTTTTAACTATCGTTTACAATCATAATGTGACCTACAAAATATATTTTTTTATTATACACATCTAAATATCTTTAAGTTATGGTTAAAAAAACATCAACTCCGTATGACAGGCTGCTCCAGCTCAGAGAGTGGCTGCAAGAGAACGATCCCAAGTGCAAGAACAATGAATCTGAAATCCTAAGAAGATTGGGGTTAGGCATGGGGTATTTTGGTACTTCCGAAAAGCAAGAAAACAAGAGCTTGCGAGAAAGTACCTATAAGAAGATTGGAGAGGCTTGGCCGCAGGTCAACCTCGACTGGTTGAAATCTGGCAAAGGCGACATGTTCACTGAGCCTGTTATCATTGAAGAAGAGCCGATAAACGGCGTTCCCTATTACGATGTTGACTTCCTTGGAGGCTTCAATGAAATGGTCAATGACCAGACTACTATTCCGGCTTACTTCATCAACTTCCAGCCTTACAACAAAAAGGGAAATATGTGGTGCAATATCACAGGCGATTCCATGTCACCGCGTATCAACAGCGGCGACAAAATCTGTATTAGGGAAATCAACAAAGAGGATATAATCTATGGCGAAATCTATGCTCTCGTAATAGGTGAAACCGAGATTATGAGAACCGTTAAATGGGTTACACGCTCGCCGGAGAAAGGCATGTTGCGCCTTATTCCAGAGAACAAAGATCCGCGTTACGGAGACTATCAGGACATTAGTATTTCTGACGTAAGAGCCGTATTCAAAGTAATCGGCGCAATCCGTTCATTTTAATTCTGCGCACCAAATTCGTACCATCGTTCTATAACTTATTGATATTAAGATGCCTTTCAAACCCCAAGCGGGTCACAAAAAAGTCGCAGACGTTACATGACGCCTGCGACTTTTATTTTACCATAGGTGATGTTAACCTTGTGCCATGAAATCCTCGACGTCCTTGGCGTGGTAGGGGATGCGGTCCTTGCCCAGGAAGCGGCAGCCGTCGTCGGTGATGAGGATGTCGTCCTCGATGCGGATGCCGCCAAAGTCCTTGTAGGTCTCTAGCAGGTCAAAGTTCAGCCACTCGGCGCAATGGCCGCTGCGGCGCCAGTCGTCGATTAATGCAGGGATAAAGTAGATGCCTGGCTCGTCGGTGACAACAAAGCCCTTCTGCAAACGACGGCCCATGCGCAGACAGTTAGTGCCAAATTGCTCCAAGTTGGGGCGAGTTTCCTCGTCAAAGCCCACATAAATCTGGTCCAACCCTTCCATGTCGTGTACGTCCATGCCCATCATGTGGCCCAGGCCGTGAGGCAGGAACATCGCGTGGGCGCCAGCGGCAACAGCTTCGTCCACATCGCCACGCATCAGGCCCAATTCTTTCAGGCGCTCGGTCATCAGGCGGCACACACCCATGTGCACGTCCATATACTTCATGCCCGGCTTGGACAGCTGCAAGGCATAGTCGTGGCACTCGACCACGATGTCATAAATTTCGCGCTGGCGCTGCGTGTACTTGCCATTGACGGGCATCGTACGCGTGTTGTCGCTGCAATAGTTGTTCACCGTCTCGGCACCGCAGTCGCACAGCACCAGTCGGCCAGCCTCGAGCTTGGCCAGCGAGGGAGCGCCATGCATAATCTCGCCGTGCTGCGAGAAGATAGTACCAAAACTTTCATGAGCACCATAGCTATGTGCAATGCCATTGATTTGACCGCCGATATATTTCTCGGTCACGCCTGGCTTAATCAGGCGCATTGCCGTGGTGTGCATTTGATAGCCGATGGCGGCGGCTCGTTCCAGCTCCTCAATCTCCTGATCTTCCTTGACCGAGCGCATTTCGATGACAGCCATTCGCAACTTGTGCGAGCACTCTTTGCGCTGTTGACTGGGATGGATGCCCAGCAGGTCCATCAACTGGATCATCGTGTCGTGGCGGTAGGGAGGCAAGAAATGGATGGTGCGGCCCTTGGCGCGCGCGTCGTCGCAAATCTTCTTTAATTCGCTCATCGGGGCGCTATGGGCAACGCCCACTTGGGCGGCCATATCGGCAACACTGTCGACCGAACCATACCATACGATATCCTCGATGTCGATGTCGTCGCCAATGAGCGTCTCACGGTTGTTGTCAACATCAATTACACCCACAAGGCCGTCTCGGTTCTGACCAAAGTAATATAAGAACGAAGAGTCCTGACGGAAGGGATAATAAGCATTGTTGGGATAGTTGCAGGGCGACTCGTTATTGCCCATCAGGATAATAACACCCTCGCCCACAAGCTCCTGCAAGCGGGCACGACGACGGATATAAGTTTCTTTGCTAAACATCTCTTTTTAATGGGTTTTGAATAATGTATAATGAATAATTCAATCATTAATTCCCCCTCTAAGATAGAGGGGGTGGGGGGAGTTTGACAACAAAGTGGTTATTGTGCATTGAATTCACTACTCTGCTACAATCTTGCAAATCTCGATGATGGTCTGCATCGCCTTCTCCATCGACTGGATGGGCACATACTCATAGCGCCCGTGCATATTCATGCCGCCGGCAAAAATGTTGGGGCAGGGCAGACCCTTGAACGAAAGTTGGGCGCCGTCTGTGCCACCGCGGATGGGCTGTACTTTCACTGCCACACCAGCGCGCTCCATGGCTTGCTTGGCAATGTCGATGATGTGCATCACCGGCTCAATCTGCTCGCGCATATTGTAATACTGGTCCTTCAGTTCCACAGTCACACTATCGGGATACTCGGCGTTCATACGGCGAACCAGGTGCTCAATTTCTTGCTTGCGCTGCTCAAAGAGCTTGCGGTCGTGGTCGCGGATGATGTAGCGCAGTGTGGTCTCCTCGACCGTGCCGTTGATGCCTATCATGTGGAAGAAACCTTCGTAGCCCTCGGTGTGTTCAGGAGTCTCCCAGCGAGAGAGCATCGAGATGAAGTCGTGTGCCAGACGGATTGAGTTGACCATCTTGTCCTTAGCCGTGCCAGGATGCACGTTGCGACCCTTGAACACGACCTTGGCACTGGCGGCGTTGAAGTTTTCAAACTCCAACTCACCTGTGGCACCGCCGTCCATCGTGTAGGCCCACTGGCAACCAAACTTCTCAACATCAAACTTGTGCGCACCCATACCAATCTCTTCGTCGGGGTTGAATCCCACGCGGATGTCGCCATGTTTCACCTCGGGGTGCTCCTGCAGCCACTCGATGGCGCTCAGAATCTCGGCGATGCCGGCCTTATCGTCGGCACCCAGCAGGGTAGTGCCGTCGGTGACGATAATTTGCTGGCCCACATAGTCGTTCAGTTCGGGGAATTGAACGGGGTCAAGAACGATGCCTTGCTCGGCATTCAGCACCACCTCGCCGCCCTGATAGTCGACGATGCGAGGCTTCACATCCTTGCCGCTCATGTCAGGGGCAGTGTCCATGTGGGCAATGAAGCCGATGGTGGGCACTTGCTTCTCGGGGCAGTTGCCAGGCAGGGTGGCATAGAGGTAACCATTGTTATCTAGCGAGATGTCGCTCAGACCCATCTCGTGCAACTCCTGCTCTAGGGCACGAGCAAACACCATCTGGGTAGGGGTTGACGGAGTCACGCCAGTGTTCTCGTCACTGGTGGTCTCATACTTCACATACTTCAAAAATCGGTCTACTAATTTCATCGTATTGTTAGTTAAAAGTTATTGGTCAAAAGAATTGCACAAAGGTAGTTATTTTAATTGAGAATGGAGAGTTGAGAATGGATAATTTTCTGTTTAGGGATTGGAAATGGGTTTCGGAATGCTATCGAAGGCGCGAAGCCTGCGGATGTAGCTGCGGCAGATGCGAACGAGTTTGACAAGTAGAACAATGAAGAGGATGGTGAACACAAGACTCATCCACTCGGGGACGGTGCCTGCTGCAAATAGCAGGGCATCGTAGGTGCCGTGGGCCAAAATCGGTGCCCCAAGCACGAGCAAGCGGTCACGCTGGGTGTGGCGGCCTCCAATGCGCACCAGCGAGAAGAAGAATCCCATCAATACGGCAAAAGCAAAATGTGCGGGCACCGAGGTGATGCTACGCATCAATGCAATAGACTGCCACTGGTCGGCATAGCCAAAGATATAGGTGATGTTCTCGATGGCAGCAAACCCCATGCCGATGCTCACAGCATAGACCACGCCGTCCATCCACTCGTCAAACCACCTGTTGTTGTGCACAAGCAGAAATAGCATCGCCAGTTTCGCCAACTCCTCGGGCAACGCCGCGCCGACAAAGGCGGTGTTCACCGCTGAAAGGAAGCTTTGAGGCTCATATTCCACTAAACCGATGACACCTAATAGACCCTCGAGCAACCCGGCAAGCAGCCCTGAGAGGACACCTAGCCCGAAGCCCTTGAGCAACTGGTTCGTGGGTTCCTTGATCGTGTCGCGGCGATAGATGTAGTAAACCAGGATGACGGCTGGCAACACCGCCGCAAGAATCATGTTAAATCCTATCATCTTTTCTTTTAATAATGTGTGATGAACAATAGTGCCACTCTACCAGCGCAGCGGTCTACCAATGAAATGATCTACCAGCGCAGCGGTCTACCAGCGCCCAGCGCGGTCTTAAAAATCAATATTCCACCTCGTTATTTATCATCTTCTCGGTATCCCAAGGTGCAGGGTCACCGCCAAGCCAGCGGTGGAACCACTCAAGGTGGGCATTGTAGTAGACCGGCATCGACTTCATGTTGCTGGGCCAGTGGCCGTCGTTGCTGAAGACGATGAGTCGGCTGGGCACGCCCAGTGTCTGCAAGGCGTTGAAGTACTGCAGGCTCTGCGTGTAACTCACGCGGTAGTCACGTTCGCCGGTGAGGATGAGCGTGGGGGTAGAAAAATTCTTCACCGAGGCCGATGGGTTCCACTTCTGGTAGAGGTCGCTGTTCCAAGGTTGACCGCCAAACTCGTGGTTGGGGAACCATAGCTCCTCGGTGGTACCCCACATCGACGGCGTGTCATAGAGGCCCATCATCGATGCCAGGCACTTGAAGCGCTTGGTGTGGCCCTGCAGCCAGTTCATCATGTAACCGCCGTAGCTCCAGCCCATACATGCCATGCGGTCGGGATCGACATAGCTCAGCCGCGATAGCGTGTCAGCCGCGAGCATCACGTCTTCAAAGACCTTCCCGCCCCAGTCCTTGCTGATAGCGGCACAGTAAGCCTGGCCACGGCCTGTTGAGCCGTGTGGATTGGGATAGGCCACTACGTAGCCCGCACCAGGATATACCTGCCAGTCGGCACGGAACGAGTTCATCCATTGCATCTGCGGTCCGCCGTGCACGTTCATGACCAGCGGGTAGCGTTTGTTGGGGTCAAAGTTATGTGGCTTGACGACATAGATTTGTAGACTGTCGCCTGCTGCACCCTTAATCCACAACTCCTCCGAGGGACGGAAGTCGACCTCGGCCTCCAGCGCGTCGTTGTAGTGCGTGAGTTGGGTAGTGCGTTTCTTTTTCACTTCGTAGCGATAGAGCGCGTTAGGTTTGCCCGTCGTGCTGTTGGTGAAGAAGAAATTGCCTTTAGAGTCGGTGACCGCTCCGCTAGCAGCGACATTAGGAACCTGGCGGGTTATCTTGCCAGTGGCGAGCGTCAGTTCGTAGATGGGCATATACCCGCGTACGTCGGCAGTGAAGTAAATCTTGCTGCAGTCACTGCTCCACGCGAAATCCTCGACCCAGTCATCAAAGTCGGGCGTGACAATACGAGTTGTTCCAGTCTGGCGGTCATAGAGCGCGAGCTTGAAGCAGTCGCTTTCATAGCCTGGGGTGGCTTGGCAACGGTAGGCGATATAATGCCCGTCGGGACTATATAGTGGGGTTCCATCCCAAGCCTTGTTGGCGGTGGTGATGTTGCGCGCTTGGCCACCATCGACGCTCACCAGCCACAAGTCGGCATTGGTCGATGCTTCGGGATGGCGGTCATGGTTCGACACATAGCACAGCTCGCGGCCGTCGGGCGAGAAGGCAAACAAGCGGTCGCCGCTGGGGGTGAACAATAGGGTCTGTGTGCCAGGAGTGAGATCACGCACCTCATCGGTCTGGAGGTCACAGACCATCAGGTGCGTCACTCGGCCGTCGCTATACTCAGTCCAGTGACGGTAAAACAGACTGTCGGCGATGTGCGCCTGCACTCGGCCTTTATTCTTGCTGTCACGACGGGCAATCGTGCGCTCGGCGTCAGCACCAAACTCGGGGTACACTTCTGCTGAGAAGGCCACATAACGGCCGTCAGGCGAGACAACGCCATCGGCAATACCCAGCTTGTAGTGAGTGAGCAGTCGTTTCTCGCGTGTAGCAAGGTTGTAGTCAAATAGCTGTGTCACGCCATTGGGATCCTGGTCAAAATAGTAGATTTTGCTGCCATCGGCACTCCACACGGGGCCATAGCAGTGTTCGCCAGTGATGATGTCCTCTGCATTCTTTCCGTCAACATTTGAGACGACGATGCGGCGGTCACTTTTGAGGGTCTGCAAACTTGTGTTGCCCACACTATACACAAGTTGCTTCGCATTGGGCGATAGGCCCACACTGCTCACACTGGTGATGCGATAGACATCGGGGATGGTCACGGCACGCTTCTGTGCCACGGTGCTCAGGCTGGCAATTGCCACTAGAGCCAAAATCAAGGTTTTCTTCATATCGTAAATATTAGTTCTTATCAGTCATCGCTGGACACCCCCCTTTAGGGGGCTTGGGGGGACATTTTCAATCAGTTTCTCAACGAGGCGCGGCAAGGCATAATTGTCAAGGTCAGCCTCGTCAACCCATATATAATCTTGCGGCAAAGCTGGTTGATGCTCAGTTTCCAGCAGCCAAAAATCGGCCATAAGAATGCGGTGGGTGAGCACATGCTTCACGCCTTGTTTGAGCAATGTCATTTTCCCCTCAAACTGGGGCAAGGGTGCATCTTCGATAAGCAACGGCTCCCACAATCCCTGCCAGATGTCTCCAGCTGGGCGGCGATGGATGGCGGTCAGTCCCTGATAGCGGATGTAGATATATTGCAGCCGTCGTGTCTTGACGGTGGTTCTCTTTTGTTTGACGGGCAACTGGTCGATACGGTGCGTGCGCAGGGCATCGCAGGTGTCGGCCAGCGGACATTCATCACATCGTGGCGACTGGGGCGTACACTGAATGGCTCCAAAGTCCATCATGCCTTGGTTGAACTCGGCGGCATGCCCAGCGGGTAATAGCGACTGCGCCAACTCGGTGAACAATCGTTTGCCTTGGGTGGTGTTGATGGGCGTGTCGATATCGAAGTGCCGAGCCAACACACGAAACACATTCCCGTCGACCACTGCCGCGTCGATGCCGAAGGCCATGCTGGCGATGGCTGCGGCAGTGTAGTCTCCAACCCCCTTGAGGCTCCGTAGGCCGTCAAGCGTCTGAGGGAAATCCCCCATCTGGTCTATTTGCTGTGCCGCCTGATGCAAGTTGCGGGCGCGGCTATAATATCCTAGCCCCTGCCACTCGCGCAACACCTCGTCTTCGCTAGCGTGGGCTAGGTCGTGCACCGTGGGCCAACGCTCGACAAAGCGCAGCCAGTAGTCCATGCCTTGTGTGATGCGTGTCTGTTGCAAAATTACCTCACTCAGCCAGATGCGATAAGGGTCGTGCGTACCTCGCCAAGGCAACTCACGCCCATGGACGCGATACCATTGCAATATGTGCTCACCAAAATCCATAATCATAGACCTTCTGTCCCCCAAGCCCCCTAAAGGGGGATGTCAGAGGTCAGAAGTTAGGGCGCTGACGCGCGGACTGACACCTGATGGCTCGCTACGCGAGCCCCTGATATCTGTTCCCCCTTTAGGGGGTTAGGGGGACGGAAACTTTTCAATCTTCCCCATCAGGTCCACAATCTGGTTCCGGCGCTTGATGAGGTAAGGCGTTGGCTGGGCCGAGTTGCGCTTGCGAGGGTTGGGCAGGGTCGCGGCGATGAGTGCCGCCTCGCGTTTGCTCAAGTCCTTGGCGCTCTTCCCAAAGTGCAACTGCGCGACCGCCTCGATGCCATAGATGCCATTGCCCGTTTCAATGGAGTTGAGATACACCTCCATGATGCGCTCTTTGCCCCAGATAA
>JAEEVE010000094.1 GCA_016290765.1 Muribaculaceae bacterium | reverse complement strand
AACGTCTACCTTCTTACCGAACGCGTATATCGCGAAGGATGGTCTACTGTCATTTGGGTAGCAAAGTGGCCCATACCATCGGGCGCAGTGCGTTTTGTGGCAACCACCTTTCCTGACGCGTCGGTCAGTGTGATAATCAGTTCATAATCCCAGTCAAGTGAACTGCCGGCATCGAGCTGGTGCTCGATTTGCAGACTGGCTTTGTCGCCGTCGATGCTGAGCGTGCGCACATACATTCCCCATGTGTCCAAGACGTTAAAGCCTTTAGTCATCAGGAGTTTTACGGGACGGTAGATGCCGCCGCCGGGATACCAGCGGTTGCTCTCCTCCTTGTTCTCGAGTCGAACCTCCAGTTCATTGACCCTCTTATTGGCGTGGATATAGGGTGACGCATCGACAATGAACGCATTGTAGCCATAAGCCCAATGCCCTGCCAACTGACCGTTGACATAGACGTGGGCATCGGCCATCGCTCCGTCAAACACAAGTTGAACGTGCCTGTAAACCGGGGGAACAGTGAACGTGATCTTATAGTAGCCCTTGCCAATCCAGGGCAGCGCTCCAGACCGTCCTGACTTCTCGGTGGCGACGTTCTCGCCGTTCTCCTTGATGGCGACAACCTGCAGGTCCCATTTCTTGTCAAACGGGCCGCTGATGGCCCAGTCATGGGGCACGGTCACCTCTTCCCAGTTAATGTTATCACGCGAGAACTGCCAACCTTCATTAAGGGTCATCTCAATCTTTTCCTGAGCCATTGCCGTCATGGAGACAACAGCAGTCAGCATGATTATAGCTATCTTTTTCATTGCTGTTTTAATTCTTGGTTAATGCCATCAATATAATTCAACAGTTCGTCGCGGCCACGGGCATCCTCGCTTGATGTCATGAAGACGGGAGGCAGTTCCTCCCAGGTCTTGCGCAGTACCTTTTTGTAATCCTCAACAGCAGCGGGGCCAGCAACCTTGCCCAGCTTGTCCATCTTCGTGAAGACAATAGAAAATGGCACACCGTGCTCACCTAGCCACTCCATGAACTCAAGGTCAATCTTCTGGGGCTTGATGCGGCTATCTACTAGGACAAAGAGGTTGGTCATCTGCTCACGACCGAGGACATAACCCTGGATCATGCGCCACAACTTATCGCGGTCTTCCTTGCTGCGCTTGGCATAGCCATAGCCAGGCAAGTCGACAATATACCACTCGCCATTGATGATGAAGTGATTGATAAGCATCGTTTTGCCTGGGGTGGCACTGGTCTTGGCCAGCGCTTTGCGCCCCGTGAGCATATTGATAAGCGACGATTTGCCCACATTGCTGCGCCCAATAAATGCATACTCGGGCAATGAGGTATCTGGGCACTTGCGGTAATCGCTGTTACTGATTTGGAATTCGGCAGATTTGATATTCATATAGTAGTTGTTAATTCTAAGTTGTTAATGCCTCGAGATAGAAGGAGACTGGGCGGAAACCGTCGTTACACGAAATCATGGCCGACTGAGGATTCTGCATCCAGCCGTCATAAAAATTGCCCTCACCGCGAGCCAGGGATTCAACAAACGGACGCATCGACTCCCACGCACTCTCACACAGCCCTTCGGGACGCTGAGCATCAAACGAGATGAAGGATTGCCCAACCTGGATATCACAGGTGTGCTCGATAGGATTCTCATACTGTTGCATGAGGTCGCGATAGACAGTCTGTCGCATGGCAGTGATGCGAACAGGAATCAGCGGGTTATTTTCTTGATTGACATTCATGTGCGCAAAGTTACAACAAATCTGCCAAAAGCGCAAAACAAAAAAACGAGACGGGAAACCTTCTAGCAGGCTCCCCGTCTCTACTCCTGTTTTCCGAATTGGGACATGACGTTAAATCTTGCAGGGCGGTTGTTGTGTCCAAACAGGCCGAAACCCCGTGTAGCCTGGGGACAAGATGATACCTAACTCCCCCTCTTGGCTAAGAGGGGGTGCCCGTCAGGGCGGGGGCGTTCGTAATACAGCGGCAAACAACCTAATCAGCAGCATCCCCCTAACAGCATGCCAAAGCAGGCCGGCGTGTCAAAGCAGGCCGGCGTGTCAAAGCAGGCCGGCGTGTCAAAGCAGGTCGGCGTGTCAAAGCAGGCCGGCGTGTCAAAGCAGGCCGGCGTGTCAAAGCAGGCCGAAGGCCTGCACAAGGCCAGAGGCCTTGACTAACTATAACCCCAGGGTGCACAGGCCGGAGGTCTGTGTAGCCTGGGGACTGACATCAAGGCATGAACGGGCCCTGGAGGGGGCCACTAACCGAGACAGATCTTTAGCCTGTAAAACGCCAGTGCGGCAAACAACACAACAAATCTGCCAAAAGCGCAAAACAAAAAAACGAGACGGGAAACCTTCTAGCAGGCTCCCCGTCTCTACAGGTAATAGATGATATGTTAAGAAACTGTAATAATCAGTCTAAAAACGGTATCTATCTTGGATTAGCTGAGGATGATGTCGATAACGGCGTTCACATCAGCGATGTTAACCTCACCGTCTTCATTCACGTCAGCACGGCCTTCATAGATATCCTCACCACCCAAGATGATGTCGATCAGGCAGTTGATGTCGGCAATGTTAACCTCGCCGTCGCCATTCACGTCACCTTTGGGATAAGGTTTGGGTTCAGGCTTCTTACCCTGCATGAACGTGTACTCGATGTAGTCGCCAGGAATCTCAAAGCGAATGGTAGCCTCACGATACTCAACACCTGCGGGCAGGGGCTCAGCGGTAACGTCGGCAATAACAAGACCTGAGAACTCTTCCTCAACGGTCATATCGTCGGTAAGCGTGATATCGAGCCATTCGGGCAGATCCTCGCTGCCGTCACAAGTCAACATCCAGTCGCCATCCTCACTAGGAGTCCACGAGAAGAACTCGATATTATTAAATACCACGGTAGTGTCAGCAAACTCAAATACCTTCTCAAAGGCACCACCCTCGTTGGGGAAGGTGTACTCACCGTCCTCAATGCTCCAGTTGAAGGTCACGAAGGGGTTCTCGGTACCCAAGAAGATGGTCAGACCAGTCTTCATGGTCGCGGTACCATTGCTGAAGTAGTTGTTCAGACCACGCCACTGATACTCACCAGTGAAGTTGCGGATGTAGTTGCCATCCTCGTCCCTAGCGGTGTCACCTTCCTCATTGATCTCATACTCAAAGATACCCTGCTTCAGGTAGCACAGCTCACCGTAACCCTCGTCAACCTGGTCGTCGAGGCATGCAAATGCACTGAAGTTTACGAGGTCATCCATGCCCTCACCATCGTTGTAACCGTCAATGGCCACAAAGATGGGATAGTCGATAGTGGGAGTGTACTCGTAGGTCAGGTCGGGATCATCCTCCTCCTGTCCGTACAGGGTGAAGGTGATCAAACCATTCTTGTCCTCACCGGTGGTGGGGGTTACGATAGCCTCACCAGTAACAACGAGTTCACCGGGCTCCAGAGAGGGAAGAACAACGCCACCCAGCTCATCATAAGCGGGAATTTCATCGATCTTGTACACCTTACAGGTCATCTTCACGGGAGCGTTAACTACCATGTCGGTGTAAGCCTGCAGATAGATGTTCTTGAGCAGGTAGGGGTGCTGAGGCTTCTCAAACATCATACCCATACCATCGACATGAGATGCGTTCTTACCGAACCACCAGCCGTACTCATTCTCGCCCCAAGGCTCTGCGCCATAGTACCTCGAGATAGAACCAGCGTGGTCAGCATAGCGGCCGCCATCAATCATGGTCTTGCTCGAGTACATGAAGTCAACACCTTCTTCATACAACTCAGAGTAAGGGATACTGAGCAGTGAAACAGGAACAGTAGCTTTCACAGAAACGGCACCACTCAGTTGCTCTTCCATCTCATAGTTGGACAACTGATACTTATAGTCCTGAGCGTTAGGATCATCAAAGGGACCGTCCCAAACGTACAGAGCGGGGCTGTCGTCAACAGCGAAGCCCTCCTGGAAAGTCAGGGTCTGCTCATAGTCCAGAGCATTATAATCACCACCGCTTGTCCAGAAGTCCCATGCAAAGATGCAATTCTCATCGATGCCTGTAGCAGTGCCTTCAAAAGTATAATCCTTGAAGGGCTTCATCATCAAGAACTGATGATTGCCATAAGAGTAGAAACCCTTACCACCATCAGCCATGATAAAGGGTGAGTGGTACATACCGGCAGGACGACGATAGAACGGCTCGATATAACCAGCCTTCTTAGGAGTGTTGGGAGCCATAACGGTGCTGATACCGGGCTTCATCTCCTTCATACTTGAAAATTGAGAAAGATCGAGCTTCTGAGCAGGTGCATGGTTGGTAAGCTTGGAAATCTTTTCCTTGGCCATGGCAGCCCTGTTCTGAGGAGCAGCGGTCTTCAGTTGTGCGCCAGCGGTTGCAACAACGAGTGCCGCGGCAGCAAAAAGTAAGAACTTTTTCATAAAAATGTAGTTATTACGTTAATAAAAAATGAATTTTCTTTTTCTAAACTACCTGGGGCATTGCCCGATCTTGTCAGACAATGCCCAGGCAGTGTTTTAGTATTACTGCAGGCTCCAAGCAGTATAGTTATTGGCATTGCCACTGTCGGCAATCGTGATGGCTACAGGAGCCAGCAACGATGCCGCACTCAAGTTGACGGTCGAAGCCGACAGTGCGTTGATGAACGACTTGATCGACGGGCAGGCGTTTCCATAGCGGTCACCATAGGTGTTGCACTCACCGTCGAAGTTCAACTTCATCTGAGTGTCACTCGATGAAGTGAACGAGAAGTAGTAGCGTGCGCTGGGCTTAGCACTACCCTTCTTGATGGTGAATGCCAGCACATACTTAGCCAGGTCAGAGTCGTAGAAAATCTGCATGTCACTGAGCGACGACTTGTCATAAGCCTTCAATTCAGTATTGATCTGATTCACCAGATTAACATATTCACCACCCAGCTGATTCTTGGCATCGCACTTCCAGGTCAACATGGTATTGGTGAGACAGAGAACCAGAGGATCAGCAATGATACGGGTCTGACCATCCTCCTTGCTCAGCAGCGAGCCGTCGGTCTGTTGCTCAAAGCGCTGAATCGTGTAGCCATCAAGGGTGACGGGATACATAAAGGCCATACCGTCGTGGGTGATGATGAAGTTATGGAATTCCGATGTCGTGATCTCATCCTCGCGCTCACTGTACATCTTCATATTACCAGTGGTTGCACTCTTCAATACCCAACGATTGCCATCAGGCAGTACCATGAATACATAAGGCAGCTTGGAAGTGAACATGTTCTTGTTCTGGTAAGCAACCTCGTTGAGATAGGTCTCATCGTCCGTAGTCGGAGAAATGCGAGTCATGATCATGTGATGGTCATACTTCTTACCGGTCAGGTAAATCGTATCACCCGAGTACTTCATGAGGTTGAACTCATAGTCGCCCTTGTGACCATAACCGGCCTGGTTGGTATCACCGTCGGTCATGGCACCACCCATGTTAGGCAGGTTGTAAGGATCGGCAAACAGGTGGAAATAGGGATTATAGGTGTTGAACGACAGCGTCAAGCCATTGTCGCCAATCACTTCCCACATCGACCAGTCACTACCAAACGACGATGCCGTCAACGCATTGGTCTTGATGTAGTTGATCCACTTGTTGTGGCCCGAGATGACTACAGTACCATCTTCCTTAAAGGTCATCAGGTAAACGTAGCCAGGCTCGTCGGGATTACAATAATACTCCATTACCCATTTACCACCATTGCTGGTCAGGATGTCGGTGTATTCGGCCATCGCCTCGCTCATGCGGATAACGGCATCGTCACCGAAGATGTCATCCATCTCGTTCTTGCAAGATGACAGCGAGAGCGAGAGTGCCACGAGCGTCAACAATGAAATATTTAAAACTTTCTTCATTTTCTTATTGTCATGGTTAAAGGTGGAACATTACTGAATATCATAGACCATCTTGCGCAAATCGTTGATGTTGTAATGGCGCTGACGATCCCTTACCTCTTGACGAATGGCATCCAGGTCGACATTCCATGAATCGTGGAACCACTGGCGTGCAATCTGTACTTTCTGCAAGATTGCATCACGGCCATCGATACCGTCCTCATCGGGCACATCATACACGACAATGCGGTTGCGGCCTGGGTCACGGTCGTTCTTCCAGTACATGTGCAGGGTGCCGGCTGCATCATAGACGAAGTTGACAAACTGCTCATCACTCTGGTTGATGTAAATGGGATCCTGGGTAGCATCATTGTCGGGATACCTGTAGTAGCGGCAATACTCGTTCTGCTTGTTCTTGAACCAGCCGGCTGATGCAACATTGAGCATAGCGTCCCACTGAGCATCGGTGTAAACAATGTAGCAGGCAACGGTCTCGGCGAAGTCCTCGTTGTACTCACTGGCAGCATAGTTGGTCACAAAGCCCTCAGAGCAGATTTCAACACCGCGGTCACGCCACTCACTCGGCACATAGTGACCTACAGATACTGCACGGAACTCAGTAGGATAAATCTTGGTCTGGTGAAGAATATGAGTGAACTCATGGTGCATGGTGTGGAAATAGTCATCATTCATCGACTGAGGATCATTAGCATTCAGGAAGTTAATCTTGAACAGCGAGATCTTTACACCACCCTCGGCCAAACCGACAGTCTCAGTACGGGTCGAAGGGCTGATAGCCGATGAACCCACCAACAGGATGATACGGGGACCGTAGCTCTTGAGGAAGTCCTCACCAGCCAACTTGTCATAAACATCAAACCACAGATACTTGCACGATACGGCCATGTCGATGGCATTCGCATACGTGGCAGGTACCAAGTTGTAGTTCATGTTCGTGCTCACATCGGGCAACTTGTACAGGAAAGTCAAGTTGTACTTGTCAAGGTAATTTTCCTTGAGGAACTTGTCCAATTTATAGGTAGTTGAATTGGGATCGAGCGTCTCGTCCACATCGGGGAAGATCGTCGGACCGAGCTTGTCCTCGTTACACGACGAGAGCGACATGGCTGCAACAGCTACCAACAGCAATGCTGAAATGATATATTGAATCTTTTTCATTGTGATATACATTTTAAAGTGATTTGTCGGTTAGTTGCGGGGGTTAGGCTCCAAGCCTGCACCGATAACCTCGGCAGGAATCTGGATAGCATAACGCGGGTCAAGCACCTCGAGGGTGTATACATCATCCTTACCCATCTTGTGGGTAACGGTGAAGCCATAGCGCTTGATGTCAAACCAACGCTGGCCCAGATGAGCAGTCTGGATGCGGCGGAAGTGCTGAACACACTGCAGATAAGGCTCAATCTCATTGGTGAGATGATACTTGTCGCTCGGGCAAACCTCATCGATGTGGAACTTCTTCACAATACCAGAGCCCGGATCTTTGCGCTTGGGATTGTCGTAGTAGTTGTAGAAGCTCAGAATCTGTTCCTTCTCAAGCTCGGTCATCGTGCGGTTAGAGTTCTCCATCGCACCTTGCATCAGGTGCTCATGGTTCCACTGGTACAGGTCGGCAAACGCTGCATCAATGTTACCAAGGAAGAGGTTAGCCTCGGCACGGAACAAGAGGGTCTCCTGACTGGTAAACTCAGGACGTACCATGTGGACATAACCGATACCGGCGATCTTGTCGGTGTACTCAAACTGCTCCCAGCAGTTGCCGTAGAAAATGTAGCCATACTCGGGGTGAGTGGTACCGGCACCCAGGACGCAATAGTACATGCATGGCATGCTGCTCTCACGTGACCAGGACGGACCAGGACCCTGAATACTTGCTACGAGACCGTCACGGGAAGACCAGAAGCGGTAGCCCCAACGGCGCAGCCATGTGCTGTATGTGTCAAAGAGCATGAAGTTACCGGGACGCTCAACGCTGGTGTAGTAACGGGCACCCTCGTCAAAGTCGTAGAACTCCTCACCCATGTCCCAGAAGTCGTTGCGCATGGTAGCGGGGTCATTGCCCTTGAACGCTGCGGTAGCATACTGCACGACCTTGTCATACTCGCGCTTAGCAAGATAGAAGCGAGCAGCAAAGGCATTGGACGAAGCAATGTTGAAGTGATACTTGGGCACCTCATAGAACTCATCGGCCACATTAGCCAGACCAATCAACAGGTCGGCCTCGATATTCTGATAAGTCTCCTCCAGGGTACCACGGTCATACTTCGGGTCAAGACGGGTCTCAACTTCCTTAGCATAGGGGATACCAGGCAGCGTGGCGCTGATCTGAGGGCCACGATAGGGCATACAGAAGACCTGAGCCAGAATATAGTGGTGATAAGCGCGGATCATATGAGCCTCACCCTTGATAGCGGCCAAGCGGGCTTTATCTCTGGTGGTCATTTCATGACCTTCAATCTCGCCAGAAGCCTCAAACTCTTCTACCTTTTCAATAACAGCATTGGCATGGGCGATGGCTTGGTAGCAACCGTTCCAGATACCTGAGGGAGAATCCTCATCGCTGATATCCAAATCCACATCCTGCCAGGCATAGATCTGCTCATCATACCTGTGGTAGGAGGAGTAGTTGTAACGCATACCCTGAGAATCGGGGGAGTTGGCGTCATCAACGTTATCACTCGAGAGCTCACCAACGGGAGCATAACTGTTCTGGGTGTAACCTGATACGAGCAACTGCTCAAGCTGGTCAAGGTTCTGCAGATAGACGCGGGTGTCGGGGATAGTCTCCAGGAAGTCGCTACACGAACTCAAACCGACAAGCGTCACAGCAATAAACAATAATTTATATCGTAGTTTCATAATCTTGAATCGTTATTATATATATTATATAATGTGAAACATCTAGCATTACATACCCAGACGCACGGTGAGAGTGAACTGCTTGGGGTTAGGAGATGCCACACCACCACTGTTAAAGAACTCGGGATCCTGTCCGTTGAGTTTCTTGTCGGCGTAGAGCAGGCAGATATTAGTGGCGGCCAACTTAACAGATGCGTTAGAAAGACGCAGGTGAGAGATCAATGACCTGGGAATATCGTAGGTCAGCGATATCTCTTTCAGGCGAATGAAACCACCATCGGCCATGCGGGCGGTACTGTAGTTGTAGGCGTTGAATGCCATACCCAGATAATTGTTGCTGTAAACCTGACGGCGCGATGCGATAGCGGGAATGTCAGTATAGGCCTCATCACCGGGGAGAACCCAACGGTTCTTGAAGTCCTTAGTGAACGAAGTCAGGTCGCTATAGCTTGACGAGAAGGTCGGGTCAAGACGCAGCTTGTTGCCAAAGGCATAGGTCATAAACACGTTCATGTGGAAGCCCTTGAAATCAAAGGTATTACCAAAACCACCAGTAATCGTGGGATCAACCGGGCCTTCATACTTCAAGAAGTCGAGCAGGTCGGTCTCCTGGAAGTTCAGACCACTGTTGGAAACCTCGCCATTCTCATCGATAATCAGAGGCAGACCGTGATCGTCGAGACCGGCAAACGGAATCGAGAAGATTGCACGGTGGGGATAGCCCTGGAGTGCAAAACCGGTACCGTAAACCAGGTCGATGACGCGTGAACGGGCCTGCAGCTTGGTAATCTCTGTCTTAGCATAGGAGAAGGTCAAGTCGCTCGTCCAACCGAAACCGCCGGCACGCTTGGGAAGAATGTTGTGGGTGGTGAGGGTGAACTCGACACCATGCGACTTCATCTCGGCCACGTTACCATACTTCTGGGTCTCACCACCGACACCCTGGGTGCGGATAAGACCAATCAGGTCGAAGTTGTTACGGAAGTACCAGTCAAACACGAGGTTGATGCGGTTGTTGAAGAAACCGAGGTCGAAACCAAGGTCAAACTCATGCTTCTTCTCATAGGTCAAGTCGCTGTTGCCAAGACCGCTCAGGTAAAGACCCATTTCATAGGTGCTGAGCT
>JAEEVE010000093.1 GCA_016290765.1 Muribaculaceae bacterium | reverse complement strand
ATGATGTGACGCTCGCAATCCCGTGTGGGCACACCGTGGCATTGGTGGGACAGAGCGGGTCGGGAAAGACGACCATGGCCGACCTGCTGCCGCGCTTCTACGATGTGCAGGAGGGTCGCATCACCATCGACGGCCACGACATCCGCGACTGCCGAGTCGCCGACCTGCGCGCACTGATGGGCAATGTCAACCAGGAAGCCATTTTGTTCAACGACACCTTCTACAACAACATCGCATTCGGGGTGGCCGATGCCACACGTGAGCAGGTTGAAGAAGCCGCCCGCATCGCCAACGCTTACGACTTCATCATGGCGAGCGATCAAGGATTTGACACCAACATCGGTGATCGTGGCTGCAAACTCTCGGGTGGTCAGCGCCAGCGCATCAGCATAGCGCGAGCCATCCTCAAGAACCCGCCCATTCTCATCCTTGACGAGGCCACCAGCGCCCTCGACACCGAGAGCGAACACCTGGTACAAGAGGCCCTCGACCACTTGATGCATGGCCGCACCACGCTAGTCATCGCTCATCGCCTGAGCACCATCAAGAACGCCGACCTCATCTGTGTGATGCAGGATGGCCGCATCGTCGAGCAGGGCACCCACGACGCGCTCATGTCCCGCGACAGCCACTACAAGCACCTCGTCGAGATGCAATCCCTTTAACACCCTGATAGCCCCACGACAGGGCGGCGCAGATGAGCAGGGTCACTATTGTGATGGCGATGGCCTGTGACCAATCGTTGGGCCAGTGAAGGACGCGGTCGGCAAAAATGTGAAGGTAGAGAATCACGTCATTTTGTGCGGCCAGGTATACCAGGGCATTGACCGACACAAATGTGGTGGCTCGCGCCAGCCATGTGCCTTTAATCAGCCCTGCAAGCCATCGTGCCATCTCAAAGAAATAAGTTACTAGCCCAAACTGAAGCACGAGCATCAACAGGTTGTGCACCTCGCGGTGCCAGTGATTCATGGCATGATTGAGCAGCCACATGATGGCCACCGCAGCGATGGTCGCAACCAGAAGGTGCCAGCCTGTGGTAAGGTGCCGCTGCGACAAGAACGACTTGCACTGAACGCCGAAGACATAGAACGGTATGAACAGCACCATATAGGTTAAGCTCCAGAACTCGGTATAATACATGTAATAACTGAGGGCCGACAAGACACAAGTCACTGGCAGATGCCATCGTTGCGGCACCCATCGCAGCAAAGCCCAATAGACCAACTGCATCACCAGCAGGCAGTTGGCAAACCAGTATGCCCCCAAGATGGTGGTGGGATAACCTGTGGTCATCTCGACCAGCGGCCCCCAATAATTCACTGCTTCTCCCGTGCGGTGGACATGCACCCATGCCATACCAAGCCATAGGGCGTAAAAGACCACACCAAACAGCAGGTACGGCACTAGAATTTGTCGGCAACGATGACGGGCGAAGGTTAGGAACGAATCATACTTCTGTGGGTTGAACAGAAATCCGGCAATGGCAAAAAAAACGGGGTAGACCGACATGATGTAGAAGCGGTGCGGCGAGCAGTGGAACAGCACCACTACGACAATGAACACCGCCTTCATCAGGTCGACCCACAACAACCGTTCACGCTCGACCATCGCCTATAATGTTTGCAGGAACTGCACCAGCCTGGCCACGGCGCGGCCGCGGTGGCTGATGGCGTTCTTCTCCTCAGGTGCCATCTGGGCAAAGGTGCGACCGTCGCCCTCCAAGGGCTGGAAAATACTGTCGTAGCCGAAGCCGCCCGAGCCATGGCGCTCGGTGAGGATGCGGCCCTCTACCCTACCCTCGAACAAATGTTCCTCGCCGTCCATGAGCAGGCAGATGGCAGTGCGGAAGTGGGCTGTACGTTGCTCCATGGGCACGTCGGCCATCAGGCGAAGCACTTTGTCGATGTTTCGCTCGCTGTCGTGAGCCACGCCTCCATAGCGTGCCGAGTGCACTCCGGGCTCGCCGCCCAGGGCGTCAATCTCCAGACCAGTATCATCGCTGAAGCAGTCGTAGCCGTAGTGCTCACGGATATACTCCGCCTTTTGGCGGGCATTGCCCTCGATGGTGGGTTGGTCTTCGGGGATGTCCTCGTGGCAATTGATGTCGGCGAGGCTCAGCACCTCGAACTGCTCACCCATGATCTGCCGCAGCTCCTCCAGCTTATGGGCATTGTTGGTAGCGAAAACAATCTGTCTCATTACAGTACGATGTTGACGAGCTTGTTGGGAACAACGATAACCTTCTTGGGTGCGGCACCCTCAAGCCACTTGGCGGCACCCTCGTGCGCCAGGGCAGTCTTCTCGACCTCGGGGGCGGCAGTGCCGGCGGGCACAAAGATGTCGTAGCGAGGACGGCCCTTGATCATCACGGTATACTTGATGGTCGACTCCTTGAGGTAGTCCTCATTCCACGTGGGCCACTGCGCATCGCAGACGGTGCCCTCGTGACCCAGTACATGCCACAGTTCCTCGGCCACATGGGGTGCGAACGGGGCAAGCAGCACGATGAACGTCTCGAAGACCTCGCGGGCATCGCACTTGAGATCCTGCAGCTCGTTGCGGCAAATCATGAACGCCGCCACGGTGGTGTTGAACGAGAAGTTCTCGATGTCGGTGGTCACCTTCTTGATGAGTTTGTGCAGCGACTTCAGCTCGTCGGGCGTGGCTTTGCGGTTGGTCAGACGCACCTCATCACCCTTGAAGATGAGGTTCCACAGCTTCTTAATGAAGTTGTGAACACCGTCGATGCCGTTGGTGTCCCAAGGTTTGCTGGCCTCCAGCGGGCCCAGGAACATCTCGTAGAGGCGCAACGTGTCGGCACCAAAGCGGTGAACGATATAGTCGGGGTTGACGACATTGAACATCGACTTGGACATTTTCTCGATGGCCCAGCCGCAGATGTACTTGCCGTTCTCGAGGATGAACTCGGCATTCTTGAACTCAGGACGCCACTCGCGGAACTTCTCGATGTCGAGCGCATCGTTGGTGACAATGTTCACATCCACGTGGATGGGCGTGACGTCATACTGGTCTTTGAGGTTGAAGGATACAAACTTGTTGGTGTCCTTGATGCGATAGACAAAGTTGCTGCGGCCCTGAATCATGCCCTGGTTGACGAGTTTGCGGAACGGTTCACTCTCGCACACATAGCCGTAGTCATAGAGGAACTTGTTCCAGAAGCGGCTGTAAATAAGGTGTCCCGTGGCGTGCTCGGTGCCGCCCACATACAAGTCGACCTGGCGCCAGTAGCCGTCGGCCTCGTGCGAGACCAGCGCCTCGTCGTTGTGCGGATCCATGTAGCGCAGGTAGTAGGCACTAGAGCCGGCAAAGCCAGGCATGGTGCACAACTCCAGCGGGCATCCGTTGCTGGCGACCCAGTTCTTGGCACGGCCCAGTGGGGGCTCGCCTGTCTCGGTGGGGAGGAAAGCGTCTACCTCGGGCAGCAGAAGCGGCAGCTCGCTCTCATCTAGCGGTTGTGGCTGGCCGTCCTCGTCATAATAGATGGGGAAGGGCTCGCCCCAGTAGCGCTGGCGGCTGAAGATGGCGTCGCGCAAGCGATAATTCACCTTCACGCGTCCCAGGCCGCTCTCGGCGATGAACTGCTTGGTCTTCTCGATGGCTTCCTTGACGGTGAGGCCATTGAGTTGCAGCAGGTCGTTGCTTGAGTTCATCATGATGCCCTCCTTGGCGTCAAAACTCTCCTCGGTGACATCGGCCCCCTCGACCAGCGGGATGATGGGCAGGTCGAAGTGGCGCGCGAAGGCGTAGTCACGGCTGTCATGAGCCGGCACGGCCATAATTGCACCGGTACCATAACCCGCCAACACATAGTCGCTGACGTAAATGGGGATTTCCTTGCCGGTGACGGGGTTGATGGCATAAGAGCCGGTGAACACACCACTCACCTTCTTCTCGATCATGCGCTCGCGCTCGGTCTTGTGCTTCACCTCGTCGAGGTAGTCGTCAACGGCCTGACGCTGTTCGGGGGTGACCACCTCGTCGACATAGACGCTTTCGGGGGCCAGCACCATGAAGGTAACGCCAAAGATAGTATCGGCGCGGGTGGTGAAGATAAGCAGGCTCTTGCCTGTGCCAGCGACCTCAAAGTTCATCTCGGCACCTTCGCTGTAGCCTATCCAGTTGCGCTGGGTCTCCTTGATGCTCTCGGTCCACTCGATGGTGTCCAGGTCGCGCAGCAGGCGGGGTGCATAGGCACTCACGCGCAAGCACCACTGGCTCATCATCTTCTGCTCCACAGGGTATCCACCGCGCACACTCACGCCCTCGCTTACCTCGTCGTTGGCAAGCACGGTACCCAGCTTGGGACACCAGTTGACCATGGTGTTGCCGCGGTAAGCAATGCGGTAGTTCATCAGCACATTTTCCTTCTCGACCTTGGTCATGGCATTCCACTGCTCGGCGGTGAACGTCTCGGTAGAGTTGGTGTGGGCATTGCAACCATCGGTGCCATACTGCTCAAAGTGGGCAATCAGCTCCTCGATGGGGCACGCCTTCTCAATGCCAGTGTTGTAGTAGCTCTTGTACATCTGCAAGAAGGCCCATTGCGTCCATTTGTAATACTTGGGGTCGCAAGTGCGTACCTCGCGGTTCCAGTCATAGCAGAATCCGATTTTGTCGAGCTGCTCGCGGTAACGGGCGATGTTCTTGACGGTAGTCACCTCAGGGTGTTGGCCCGTCTGGATGGCATACTGTTCGGCAGGAAGGCCGTAGGCGTCATAGCCCATGGGGTGAAGCACATTGAAGCCCTGCAGCCGTTTATAGCGTGCATAGATGTCGCTGGCGATGTATCCCAGCGGGTGGCCCACATGTAGTCCAGCTCCCGAGGGATAGGGGAACATGTCGAGCACATAGAATTTGGGTCGGTTGTGGTCTATCTCGGTCTGGTAGACGCGGTTGTCGCGCCACCACTGTTGCCACTTAGGTTCAAGTTCGCGAAAATTGTATTCCATATAATTCAATTGATAATTCAAAAATAGAGAATGATACCTACCACGTTTCTTGTTTTAGGTAATCAAAAAATCGTGCAAAGTTACAAATAAATTGCGACTTACGTGCCTAATCGCTTGTAAACTTGTTAAAACTGGCATTTTTAGACATAGATAGAGTTAGGCAGTTTTTAGCATTTCGTTTGAAAAGTGTAGCCCAATGACAAATATTTGAGGTTAAATTACGCAAATTCTTGGTCATTTACCAAAAAAGTTGTAACTTTGCCCCGAATACTATTCAACCGCGCAGCAAAATATGTCTTTATGTCTTTTTAGTCTCTCAACCGCAATTCACGCGAAGCAAAATATGTCTTTTTAGTCTCTCAACCGCGCAAAGCTTTTTTGTCCTTCTGTTCTTATGTCTTATTTTTTTAATCTTATGTCTTGATTATGAACGACAACGAAATCATCGAACGCATCAAGTACTTGATGCATGAATTGCACTATAAGCAGGTGGAGTTCGCTCAGAAAATCGACATTGACACCTCCAACTTGTCGAAGTACCTCAATGGCAAGCTACCCATTAGCCAGGCACTTATCAACCGCATCGTCGTCAACCTGGGTGTATCCAAGCAATGGCTTGAGGATGGTACTGACCTGCCCTTCGCCAAGCAGCTCACAACACCATCGGTCGCCGTCGTGCCCTCTGCCGCCGTCGGACAGGGCACACCGGTCTATGACATCGATGTCACTGCCGGCTCCATGCCGCGCTCACTCATGTTCACCGACGACCAGATTGTCGGGTGGATCGACCTGCCCGGCATGGACAAGAACTGCCGCATCGTCAAGGTCAGTGGCGACTCGATGAAGCCCGTCATCTGCAACGGTGACTATGTCGCCATCCGCGAGCTCACCAGCCTGCAGCACATCTTCTGGGGGCAGATTTATGTCGTGTTGCTCGACGACTACCGCCTCATCAAGTATGTGCGCCGCAACGACGACCCCCAGCTGGTGACACTGCGCAGTGCCAACAAGGACTATGACGACATGGACATCCCCCGCCGCGACATCCGCGACATGATGCTCGTCCAGCAAATCCTCCACCTCGACACACGTCTTTAAAAAGAAACAACAAGGACAACTTTTGAATGGCAAAAAAGGCGAGAAGTAAAATTCTTAATCCTTAATTCTTAATTCTCAATTAATTTATTGTAACTTTGCGGTTCATTACGAGTCTAACAGAAAAAATCATACGACAATGAAAAGACTGAGGACATATCTTACAGCGGCCATTGTGATGATGGCGATGGCGTGGAGCATGAATGGCTCGGCCCAAGTGCTGCGCGACGCCGACTACAACAGTGTGGGTCGCATTGCCGGCAATGGCTTGGTGCGCGACGCCTCGCAGCGCAGCATCGGCTCGTTTGATGCCGACGGCACAGTGCGCGACAAGGCCGGTGTGGCGCGTGGTCGCATCAACTGTCTGGAGATTTTCGACACCGAGGGTGTGCGCATCGGCTACATCAACACCGATGGCACGGTGCATGACGGCGAGAGCAACCTGCTGGGCACCATCAACCTGAGTGACGGCAAGGTGACCGACGCCAACCAGAAGGTGCTGGGCTTTGCCCGCGGCATTCGCGTCGACTGGATTGCCTGCTACTATTTCTTTGACTTCTTCAAAAAGCACTAGATAGTCTAGAATATCTAGATGCTCTAGATTATCTAGGCTGACTGATGAGGTTGTTATCACTCCTTTTTGTTGCTTGCCTGGTGGTGGGCAATGTGATGGCCGTTGGGCACCTGCCCAGCGACGCTGAGTTGCGCCGTATGGCAGCGCAGATGCTCATGGTAGGGTTCCGAGGCGACTCGGTCACCGAGTCGAGCGATGCGGCACGCTATGTGCGCGACCTGGGTGTGGGAGCCATCATCCTGTTTGATATCGACCTAACGGGCGATGCCACCATCGGTTCGCGCAACATCACCAGCAAGGAGCGGCTGCAGCGCATGACCGCCCAGTTGCAGCGCTGGGGCGGCGGCCGCTTGCTCATCGCGCTGGACCAGGAGGGAGGCCGCGTGCAGCGCCTGAAACCGCAGTATGGTTATACCCCTATCCCCTCGGCAGCCAGCATCGGCCGCATGGCTCGCGCCGACTCGACCCGCCACTATGCCCGCCTGATGGCGCAAGAGGTGGCTCAGAGTGGCGTGAACATCAACCTTGCCCCAGTGGTCGACATCCTGGACATGCACTGCCCGCCGCTGGGCGGGATAGACCGCTGCTACGCCTCGTCGCCCTCGGTGATTGCCTGGCACGCAGGCATGCTCATCGATGAGCACCACTGCCAAGGCGTGCTATGCACCCTCAAGCACTTCCCTGGTCATGGCAGCGCGCACGGCGACTCGCATTGGGGGCTGGTCGACGTGACCGACACTTGGCAACCCACCGAACTGCGCCCCTATGAGCTGCTTATCAAGCAGGGCAAAGTGGATTTAATCATGACCGCCCACATCTTCAACCACCAACTCGACTCGGTGTATCCCGCCACCTTGTCGCACAAGATGCTCACCGGCGTGCTGCGCAAGCAGTTGCATTATGATGGTGTAATCTTGAGCGATGACATGTACATGCAGGGCATCATCGATAATTACCAGATTGAGCCTGCGCTGGTGCTTGCCATCAACGCCGGCTGCGACATGTTGTGCGTGGGCAACAACATCAGCACGGGCTTTGAGGCCGACCGCCCTTTCAAGTTGGTCGACATCATTGTGAAAGCCGTGAAGGACGGGCGAATACCGTTCATGCGCATCCAAGAAGCCAACCGCCGCATCCAACAACTGAAAAACAAAATCAAACAATGAATAACGAACTGAACATCTACTGCAAGAACATCAACCAATATGTGTCTGTCAAGGGTGGAGAGTCGCTACTCGATATCTATCGTCGAATGGACCCCAAGCCTCATGAGCACCCGATGTTGGCACTGGTCAATAACAAGAGTGAGGACCTGAGCTTCAACATTTATCGTCCCAAGCAGGTCGAGTTTATCGGCGTGGAACACCCGTCGGTACAACGGGCCTACATCCGGTCGTTGTGCATGGTCATGTACAAGGCCATTAACGACCGCTATCCCGGCAAGCGACTGCGCTTCATGCACAGTGTGAGCAATGGCTACTACTGCATCCTCAAGCACGAGGAAGCACCCATCACCGAGGAGATGCTCGACCGCATCAAGTCGAAGATGGAAGAGATTATCGAACACGACATCCCCTTTGTGGGCTACGAGCGACTCACCAAAGACGTGGTCGAGATGTTCCGCCAGCAAGGGCTCAACGACAAGGTGCGCCTGCTGAGCGACGTACACCAACTTTACACCAAGTACTACCAGTTGGGCGACATCATTGACAGTTTCTATGGCCCGCTGGTCCCCTCGACAGGCTATCTCAAGGCTTTCGACCTGCAACTCTATGAGGAAGGGATGCTCTTGCTCGGCCCCGACTGGAAACAGCCCGAGCAACCTACACAGCGCACTTCGCAGCCCAAGATGTTCAAGGCATTCACCGAGTACATCCAGTTCAACGACATCATCGGTGTCGACGATGTGGGCTTCTTGAATAGTGTCATCAAGAACGGCCAATACGCTTCGTTACTCATCAATGTCGCCGAGGCGCTGCACAACAAGAAATTTGCCGAGATTGCTTACGAGATTGCCCAGCGCTACAAGGAAGGCGGTGCACGCGTGGTGCTCATCGCGGGCCCGTCGTCGAGTGGCAAGACCACCAGCAGCAAGCGTCTGGCTATCCAACTGGCGACTAACTACATACGGCCCAAGGTTATCGAACTGGACAATTACTTTGTCAACCGCGACCGCACACCACGCGACGAGACGGGCGACTATGACTACGAGTCGCTCTATGCCCTCGACCTGGAGCAGTTCAACCAGGACTTGGAGGACCTCATCGCCGGAAAGGAGGTGAAGATGCCTACCTACAACTTTACCACTGGCTCGCGCGAGTACCGCGGCAACACCCTGCGGCTCGAAAAGAACAATGTCCTGCTCATTGAGGGTATCCATGGCTTGAACCCCGAACTGACGCAGCACATTGCTGAGGAGCAGAAGTTCCGCTTGTATGTGAGTGCGCTCACCACACTCAACATCGACGACCACAACTGGATACCCACCACCGACAACCGCCTGCTGCGACGCATTGTGCGTGACGCCAAGTACCGCGGTGCCACAGCACGCGACACCATTGCCCGCTGGGGCAGTGTGCGCCGCGGCGAGCAGAAGTGGATCTTCCCCTATCAGGAGAACGCCGATGCCACATTCAACTCGTCGTTGCTGTTCGAGCTGGCTGTGATGAAAAACTTTGCCGAGCCCGTGCTGAAGCAGGTGCCTGCCGACTGCCCTGAATATGCCGAGGCATGGCGATTGCTGCGCTTCCTCAGTTACTTTGAACCCCTCGAGGAGAAGGACATTCCCAGCACCAGCCTGTTGCGCGAGTTCCTGGGCGGTTCATCGTTCCACTATTGATTTATGGAGAACAATCAGAGAATACTTTCTGCGATAGTTGTGGTGGCCGAGAATGGTGCCATAGGGCGCGACGGTGGGTTGCTGTGCCACCTACCTGCTGACTTGCGGCATTTCAAGGACTTGACCATGGGCCATTCCATTGTAATGGGGCGCCGTACGTTTGAATCATTTCCTAAGGGCGCATTGCCTGGCCGCCAAAACATTGTCATCACTCACAACAAGAATTATCACCCGCAAGGCGTGACGGTGGTGCACAGTGTCGACAAGGCGCTGCAGGCTGTCGAAATGCCAGGTGATGTGTTTATCATTGGCGGGGCACATATTTATGCCGCCACGTTTGAGCAGGTGCAGACGCTACATCTGACGCGCCTGTATGCCACGTTTGATGATGCCGACGCCTTCTTCCCCTCTA
>JAEEVE010000092.1 GCA_016290765.1 Muribaculaceae bacterium | reverse complement strand
GCCCTTCACCATCGAGGATAATACCGATGGTGGCGACGACATCCGCATGAAATACCGCTATCTGGATCTGCGACGTGCTTGTGTGCGACAGAATCTGGAGCTGCGGCACCGCATGACCATCCTCATACGCAACTTCCTCGACTCGAAGGATTTCATCGAGGTAGAGACCCCCATCCTCATTGGGTCGACCCCTGAGGGCGCACGTGACTTTGTCGTGCCCTCGCGCATGAATCCCGGACAATTCTACGCGCTGCCCCAGAGCCCGCAAACGCTCAAGCAGCTGCTCATGGTTGCTGGCTTTGACCGCTACTTCCAGATTGCCAAGTGTTTCCGCGATGAGGACCTGCGCGCCGACCGTCAGCCCGAGTTCACGCAGATCGACTGCGAGATGAGCTACGTCGAGCAGGAAGACATCATACAAATCTTTGAGGACATGGCACGACACCTGTTCAAAGAGGTGCGCGGTGTCGATCTCCCCGCTAAACTGCAGCAGATGACTTGGCACGACGCCATGCGCCTTTACGGCAGCGACAAGCCCGACTTGCGCTTCGGCATGCAGTTTGTCGAATTGATGGACGTGATGAAACTGGGCAAGTTCAGCGTGTTTGACGACGCGGCCTACATTGGTGGCATCTGTGTGCCCGGTTGTGCCGACTACTCGCGCAAGCAGCTCGACGAGCTCACCAACTTTGTCAAGCGTCCACAGGTGGGAGCCAAGGGACTGGTCTATGTTAAATACAACTCAGACGGCACCATCAAGAGCAGTGTCGACAAGTTCTACGACAACGACGACTTGCTGGCACTGAAACAGGCGATGGGTGCCAACGACGGCGACCTGGTGCTGATCCTCAGTGGCGACAATGCCAACAAGACTCGCGTCCAGTTGTGCTCGCTACGATTGGAGATGGGCGAGCGCCTGGGGCTGCGCGACAAGGATCGCTTCGAGTGCCTCTGGATTGTCGACTTCCCGCTGTTTGAGTGGAGCGACGAGGAGCAGCGCCTGATGGCCACGCACCACCCGTTTACCATGCCCAATCCCGACGACATCCCCTTGCTTGACGAGCATCCCGAGCGCGTGCGCGCCGTGGCCTACGACTTTGTCTGCAACGGCATCGAGGTGGGTGGCGGTAGCCTGCGTATCCACGACGGCCAACTGCAGGAGAAGATGTTCGAGATTCTGGGCTTCACCCCCGAGAAGGCCATGGCTCAATTTGGCTTCCTCATCAATGCGTTCAAGTATGGCGCACCCCCTCATGGAGGACTTGCATTCGGCTTGGACCGTTTTGTGTCGATTATGGCGGGCCTCGACAGCATTCGCGACTGCATCGCCTTCCCCAAGAACAACAGTGGCCGCGACGTGATGCTCGATGCACCCAGCGAGATTGCTCAGGAGCAGCTTGACGAACTCTATCTGAACATCGACAATGACCGATTGCGTGCCATCAAGGGTTAAGGATATCGCACTTGCCATCGAGCAGGTGGCACCGCTGCACTGGCAGGAGAGCTATGACAATGCTGGCTTGCAGGTGGGTGACCCTGAGGCAGTGGTAACGGGCGTGCTCTTGTGCACCGATGTCACGCGACGCGTCATCGACGAGGCCATCGAGCGCGGCTTCAATCTGGTGGTGAGCCATCATCCGCTCATCTTCCATGGGTTGAAGAAGCTGGCTGGACATGACGAGGTACAGCGCATGGTGGCGCATGCTATCAAGCACGACATCAACATCTATAGTGCGCACACTAACATGGACAACGCGCCTGGCGGTGTGTCGCACCACATGGCCGAAATGCTGGACATGACCGACATCGAGGTGCTCGAGGCACATGATGACAACGGCGTGTTGGTGGGCTCGGGAGTGATTGGTTCGGTAACACCGATGCCTATTCTCGACCTTTTGCGACAGGTCAAGTCGACCTTTGGCGTGCAGGCCCTGCGTTACAGCGGTGATACCAGTGGCACTGTCATGCTTGTGGCATTGTGCGGTGGGGCGGGAGCCTTCCTGATCGACCGCGCCCGTCTGGCTGGAGCACAGGTCTTTGTCACGGGTGATGTCAAGTATCACGACTTTTTCAAGGCCGACGAGGGAATCGTTATCGCCGATATCGGCCACTATGAGAGTGAGCAGTACACCACCGACCTCTTCCGGGACATCATCGGCAAGCAATGCCCCGAACTGAAGGTCGAGGTGGCAATTACCGAGCACAACCCAGTAAAGTATTTGGTTTAACAACAATATCTAGTATAAAATATCTAGTGCCTCTAGCAAGTCTGGAGCCGCTAGAATCAATAATAAATAATTACTTATGGCAAAAAGAGATCATGAACTGACCGTTGAGGAGCGCCTGAAGGCGTTGTACCACCTGCAGAAGATCCTCTCGGAGGTGGACCGTATCAAAATCCTGCGTGGTGAGCTCCCACTTGAGGTCGAGGACCTGGATGCAGCCATCGAGGGTCTGCAGACTCGCATCAACAACTACAATGACGAGATCGCTGGATTGCAGCAGGACATCGCCGATCAGCAGGCCGCGCGCGACCAGGCCGAGACACGCATCGAGAAGTATACACGCGACCAAGACAATGTGCGCAACAACCGCGAGTATGACCACCTGACAAAGGAAATCGAGTACGAGACACTCAACATCGAATTGGCCGAAAAGAAGATGAACGAGTGTGCACGCAAGATCGAAGCCATCAAGCAGGAGATTGCACGAGCACAGGAACTGCTCGAGGATAACCAGCATGTGCTGGCCGAGAAGAAGAGCGAGCTCAACGAGATCGTCAACGAGACCAAGCAGGACGAGGAGAAGCTGCGCGAGCAGGCCAAGCGTCTGGAGAACAAGATCGACACGCGTCTGTTGACAGCGTTCAAGCGCATTCGCAAGAACGCACGCAATGGCCTAGGCGTGGTCTATGTCCAGCGCAATGCTTGTGGTGGCTGCTTCAACCGCATCCCGCCCCAACGCCAGATGGAAATCAAGATGCACAAGAAGATCATCGTCTGCGAGTACTGCGGACGCATCTTGGTTGACCCTGCATTGGCGGGCGTCAGCGAGGCCGAGGCTAAGAACGCCTAAACGCGCCAAACAAACAACACTGCCCAAGTGAGTTTGCGAGGCAAGGCCTCAAGTCAAGCAACATCTGAAGGCTCTGCACTTCCCCAGCCACCACAGCCGGAGAGGAGCAGAGCTTTTTGTATCAATCCCTCCAAGCGTTCAGCGCAATCTAAACTCTAAATTTTATTCATATGAAACCTTCATTTGTTTTCTTTGCCGATGGGTTCGAGGAAATCGAGGCCCTGGCAACCGTCGATGTGATGCGCCGTGCGGGCATGCCGGTCATCACTGTGTCAATCAATCCCACCCTGCAAGTCACAGGCGCGCATGGTGTAGTCGTCGAGGCCGATGCCCTTATCGAGGACTGCGACCTGACAGGTGCCGAGTGGCTCATTTGTCCCGGCGGAATGCCTGGAGCGAGCAACCTCGCTGCATGTGAGCCATTGACCGATGCCCTTGTGGCACATAACGCCAAGGGTGGCAACATCGCCGCTATCTGCGCCTCGCCCGCCATCGTGTTGGCGCCGCTGGGCATCATTCGTGGCCGCGATGCTGTGTGCTATCCCGGCATGGCTGTAGATGGATATGGGGTAAACTGGTGTGAACCTTCGATGGTCGTCGTAGATACCAATGTGGTGACGGGCCGTGGACCGGCAGCAGCTTGTGAGTTTGGGCTTACCATCGTGCGTCAGACCATGGGCGCTCAGGCTTCACTGCAAGTAGCACAAGGTATGCTAATTGCTTGAAAAACAAGCTTAAAAAATATGACAACGCGTCTCGCGACGAATTGTCATACACATTGAATCAACTTCAGTTAGAGTGTTATGGTGCAAAAGTACTACTTTTTTTCAAATAGACAATAAGTACAATTTTATTTTTATATCTTTTAACATTAAGACACCCTTCACTTTTAAATGTGAAGGGTGTCGTTTGTAATCTTGTGAGTGCAAGTTTTTGCCTCGAGAAATCTATTCTTTAAAGAAATAGGTGGCGGTGAGCGACCAATAGCGGTTCTTGGCGATGTTATCGTCGAGCAGCTTGGTGCGCATCGTCTGGCCCACACTGAAGTTAAAGCCCCCTTGCAATTGCAAGTGACGGTACAACTCGATACCGGCACCAAAGTGCAAGATCACACTAACTGGTGTATAGTGGTTCACATCTTTCAGATTCTTGCCCACCAGGAACGAGAATGTGGGACCCACGGCGACAAATGGCATCAGTTTTTCCTCAAACCCATTCATCTTGTGCCAGCGGAACTTCAGGTTCACCGGTACGTCGATGTAGTGCATGCGCACAGTCTCGTTGCCCAGACCCAGTGAGGACCAGATTTTGTAGTCACCATAGTGCAGCTTGCCGCCACGCATCGAGTAGAGCAATGACGCGTCTAGGCCAAAGCCGATTCCCTGGATGTTGATCTCGCCAGTCAGACCTACCATGGGGCCGAAGGCCTTGTCAACCGGCATGATGTCGCTTTGCTTAAAATGCACCTCATTATAGTTCGCTCCGGCAGTAATGCCCCAGCGAGACTCGGTCTGCGCTTGTGCAGTAAGGCAACTGAGCACAGCCAACACAGCGATGAGTAAGAAAGATATCTTTTTCATTTTTCGATGTTTCTTGAAATTTGGTGCAAAACTACCACAAAATCTTCGATCGTGCAACTATTTCACGTTTGTTAATTGTCGGTACTTGCTCAGATCAGAACAAATAGGCGGCCGAGATGGTCCAGAAACGGTCAGTTCCGTTGACAGCCTCCTGTGCATTACCGTCACCCATCATCACAACAACGTCCTTGATCGACTTGTTCAAGCCCATGCCATAAGCGGCCGACAGCTGGAAATGACGGCAAATCTCGAATCCTGCACCAAAGTTCCAAGCGGTAGACAGCGACGAGAAGCGGCTACCTAGCCCGTCATTTTTCTTCTTGCTCACTAAAATGGCAAAATCAGGCCCTGTGAATACATAGGGGCGGAACTTGTTGGCAATGGATGGAATGACAAACTTCCACTTGAGGTTAAGGGGGATATCAAGATAGTCGCGACGGAACCAGTGATCGTCATTTGTCAAGTCGACTGTACGGCGGGCATATTGTAATGCGCCATCGAAGCACAGACCCACAACAGGTGTCTCCCACTCGACTAGCAGACCTCCCGTGAATCCCGTGCAGTTGTCCTTACATGCCAGTTCCTTGATGCTGTTGTTACTCAAGTTCAGACTGTTGAGGCCGATACCAGCCTTGAGTCCAAAGCGCACTTGCGCCATCGTGGCCATACAGCACGCAACTGCGGCCAGCAAAATCAGTTTACGTTTCATGTCAAATCAATACTAATGTCTTTGGGATTAAAACGTCTCGTCAGGCTTCTTTATTGTATGTCAAAAGATATAGGCGGCGGTCAGCGTCCAGCAGTGGTCGCGGCCTGTGATAGACTCGCCCTCTTTGTCGATGCCAACTTTCTTGAATGCCTTGGTCAAGCCCAGGCTATAGCTGGCCGAAATCTGAACATGGCGCAGCAACTCCACGCCGAAGCCCGCGTCCCACGACACATTGCTGGCACGATTGTCCCATGTGATATCCTTTGACTCATGGCACAGGAAACCAAAGTTGGGCCCGGTGAACGCATAGGGGGCAACAATCTTTTCCAAACCCACCAATTGCAACTTGTAGCGCAGGTGCACCGGTATCTCGATGTAGTCACGGTGATAGGTGTTGCGGTCGCCTGTAAGCACGTCGTTGTGATGCTTGAACATCAGCGAGCCATCAACGCCCAGACCCACGATGGGAAGGCCCAGTTCCATGTGTACGCCCGCGGTCCAACCCGTGCGGCGCTCGCTGCTCAGAATCTTGTTGTCGAAGTGCAGGGCGTTGGTTGTGACACCTCCTTTAACGCCAATACGGAACTGTGCCATGGCAGTCAGCGATAGCACCAGTGTGGCTAGTAATATGATTGATAGACGTTTCATGGCTGCAAAACTAGTGATATTTTTCTTTTTCTCCAAATTTTTCACTAATTTTGCGCCATGATGAGCAAGAAATATATTGCAATTGTTATTGCTGCCGTGCTGGGAGTGGCGGCGCTGATATGGACTCGTCCAGGTCCCCAGCAGTGGCACGAAAGTGTGGGCGTGGTGTGGACCACCGAGTACCACATCATGTACTTGGGCAGTGATGACCTGTCCGATTCCATCCAGGCCGTGTTGCAGCAGGTAGATCGCAGTGCGTCGGTCTACAACAAGTCGTCGCTGGTGGCGCAATTCAACGATGGTAACTCGCTGGTGGCCAATGCCATCCTCGACACGCTCTATCGTGCCTCGTTGGTAGTGCATCAGGCATCTGACGGCGCTTTTGATCCCACTGTGATGCCGTTGGTCAACGCCTGGGGCTTCGGCTACAAGAATGGCTCCTTGCCCACCCAGGCACAGATCGATAGCATCCTCCAGTTTGTGGGGCTGGAAAAGGTGAGCCTGAAGGATGGAAAACTTGCCAAGGCCGACCCGCGGGTGCAGCTTGACTTCAGCTCGATTGCCAAGGGACTGGCGTGCGACGAGGTGGGGCGCATGCTGAGGCGCAATGGTGTGACGAGTTTCATGGTCGAGATTGGCGGTGAGATTACTTGTGCGGGAACCAACCGCGAGGGCAAACCGTGGCGGGTGTCGGTCGATATGCCCAGCGACCAGCCCGATACAGTCAGTCACGAGGCGGCACTAGTGTTGGCACTGAATGACGGTGGTGTCGCTACCAGTGGCAACTACCGCAAGTTCCGTGAAGCGGGAGCAGAGCGCATTTCGCACATTGTCAACCCCAAGACTGGCCGCAGCCAGACGAGCGACTTGCTCAGTGTCACGGTCGTGGCTCCCAACTGCATGCTTGCCGATGCATGGGCCACCGCTTGTATGGTGATGGAAACTGAAGGTGTTCAACAGATGATGCAAGGGCGTGACGACTTGGGCGTGATGACCATCAGTGCTATTGACGACCAACTGGTCGTCTGGAGCAACGCCCGTTTTGCCAACCTCATTGCACAGTAGCATTTCTACTTATCGCTATCATGGTAAAAAATGCCCGGTAACGCATGGACGTTGCCGGGCATTGTGCGTGTTGTGGTGAGATCCTGTCTCATTCGTCAGGTTCATCAGCTGTTCTCTGCTTGCGACGGCGTTCTTTCTTGCTCGTCGCACTGCTGGTGTCCTTTTCCTCCTTGAGGTCAATCTCGTTGCGGTCCTTGTCCAGAACCTTGTACTCCAGGTAGGTCAGCGACTGGTCGGGCAGGATGCGGAACTTGCGCTTGAACTCGCGGCGCCAGCGCCAGTACTCGCTGATGAGACCTTTCTTGAGATAGGCGTCCACAAACGGGTGGACATACATAATAAAGTTGCTTACCTTCAGTGAGTTGATAAGATAGTCAATCTTGTCTTTCAACGTGTCGGTAAATAGCAGCGAAGGCTGGACTTCGCCTTTACCCCCACACGAGGGGCAGGTTTCGGCGGTGACAATATCCAGAGCAGGGCGCACGCGTTGGCGCGTAATTTGCATCAAGCCAAACTTGCTCAGTGGCAAGATGTTGTGACGGGCGCGGTCGTTGGCCATCACCTCGCGCATGTGGTTGTACAGCTCCTGTCGGTGTTCGGCCTTGGCCATGTCAATAAAGTCAATCACAATGATGCCGCCCATGTCGCGCAAGCGCAGTTGACGAGCTATCTCGTCGGCGGCAAGCATGTTCACGCCCAGTGCGTTGCTCTCCTGATCGGTCGACGCTTTTGAGCGGTTGCCCGAGTTTACGTCGATCACATGCAGCGCTTCGGTGCTCTCGATGATTATGTATGCTCCCGACTTGAATGACACGGTCTTGCCGAACGACGACTTAATCTGTCGCGTGATGTTGAACTTGTCAAATATCGGCTCGTCGTCACTGTACAGCTTGACGATGTCACTGCGATCGGGTGCTATCAGGTTCACATAGTTGTGTATCTGCTCAAAAACCTCGGCATCATTCACATGGATGCTCTCAAAGTCGGGGTTGAAGATGTCTCGAATCTCGCCCACGGCACGGCTTTCCTCCTCATACAGGAGCGTGGCTGGTTGGCTGTAGCGCGCCTTGGCGACGGCGTCTTCCCAGCACTTGAGCAAGACCTTGAGCTCGCTGTGGAGCTCGGCGGCGCGCTTGTTCTCGGCCGACGTGCGGATAATCACCCCGAAGTTTTTGGGCTTGATGCTCTCGATGAGCCTCCGCAGTCGCGTCTTCTCGGCGCGGTCCTTGATTTTTTGCGACACCGAAATCTTGTCGTTAAACGGGGTCAGCACAAGAAAGCGACCCGTGAAGGTGATTTCGGTGGTTAGCCGTGGACCCTTAGACGATATCGGTTCCTTGGCGATTTGCACGATCAGTTCTTGACCTTGAGTAAGCACGTCGCTAATCGAGCCGTGCTTATCGATGTCGTCACCGAGCTGCATTCGCGAGACAGCAAGTTGCTTCTTGCCGCCATCTTCCAGGACCGACTTGATGAATTGAGCGTAAGTGTTGAACTGTGAACCCAAATCAAGGTAATGAAGAAAAGCGTCTTTGCCATAGCCTACATTAACAAAGGCGGCGTTCAAGCCTGGCATGAGTTTCTTCACCTTGGCAAGGTAGAGGTTGCCCACGGCATACGAGGCGTCTCGCGATTCCCGTTGCAGAGACATCAGGCGGCCGTCCTCGGTCAGCGCTGTACTGATGCTGGTGGGCGTTACGTCAACTACTAGTTCACTTCTCATCGCAGAAGGTGGGTATATACTATAATCTAAATAGGTAGGGTGGGGAAAACCCCAGGAACTTACACACAAAGAACAAACTCACGCGCGCACAAGCATTGAGGGGTGGGTTTGTTCTTAGTATGACATCTTGACGGTCATTGAGACTCAAGAATGATGTCGCGGCCAGGCGACTAGCCAAGCATGCCGCCTGTGCCAGCCATCATTTACTTCTTGCTCTTATGACGGTTTTTTCTCAGTCTTTTTTTGCGCTTGTGCGTAGACATTTTGTGTCTCTTATGCTTCTTTCCGTTAGGCATAATTGCTTGGTTTTAGTGAATAATTCGGTTAATATGTTTGCGTCAGCATCAATTCGCTTGACGTACTAAACTTTCGATTGGAATCACTTAACCTGATCCATGAACACCTTGGCGGGCTTGAAAGCCGGAATCTTGTGCTCGGGGATGATGATGGTGGTGTTCTTCGAGATGTTGCGGGCGGTCTTCTGTGAACGGGTCTTCACAATGAAGCTGCCGAAGCCACGCAAATAAACGTTCTCGTCGTTGGCCAGAGAATCCTTGACGGCCTCCATAAATTTCTCAACTGTGGTCAGGACCGTTGCTTTGTCAATACCGGTCGATTTAGCGATTTCGCTAACAATTTCAGCTTTAGTCATTGTTATTGTACTTTTTTATTTTGAATAAATGAATCTTAAATGCATTATGAGTTGTCTATATCCTTGCAATAGCTTGTAGGTCACAAGGTTAGAGTCACAAAAAAGGACTCGTTTAAGAGGCCTTTCGCAAAATGCAGTGCAAATATCGGACTTTTTTTTCAATTACAAACAATGTTTGCACAATTTTTTATCTTTTTTTTTGATTTTCACCACTTTCGGCAACTTGAAATGGGTGTTGCATTCCGAATTCTGGGGGGACAAAATGAGGCCTGCGGGAATAAAATTCACAATAGTCAATTCTCAGTTCTTAATTTCTTTGTAACTTTGCACCTGTTTTACAGATGCTAATATGAATTGGTTGTCAGAATTGGTTTTGGGGAGTGGCGTGGCGCATGCCATCTTCATCTATGCACTGGTGATTGCACTGGGTGTAGTGCGGGGTAAGC
>JAEEVE010000091.1 GCA_016290765.1 Muribaculaceae bacterium | reverse complement strand
TGCCTCGATGGTATAGGTCTCGATAGCCCCTGCAAACCGTTCGTTTGCCGTCTTCACACCCTTGACTACGGGTAGTGCCATGTAGCGCTCGGCAAAGTCGGCATATACGTTCAACATCTGGATTGCCTCGGCCTGAGCCTCTTCGCTGGTAGCATGGGCGGTATGTCCCTCTTGCCATAGGAACTCGGCAGTGCGCAGGAACAGACGGGTGCGCATCTCCCAGCGCATGACGTTACACCACTGGTTGCACAGCAGCGGCAGGTCACGGTAGGAATTAATCCAGTTGCGGTAAGTGTTCCAAATGATTGTCTCGCTAGTGGGCCGGATGATGAGTTCTTCCTCGAGGCGTGCCTCTGGGTCTACAACGACACCCTTTCCATTGGGGTCATTCATCAGGCGGTGATGGGTTACCACGGCACACTCCTTAGCAAATCCCTCGACATGCTCGGCCTCGCGGCTGAGGAACGACTTAGGGATGAGCAAGGGGAAATAAGCGTTCTGCACACCTGTTGCCTTGAACATGTCGTCAAGGCAACGCTGCATCTTCTCCCAGATTGCATAGCCGTAAGGCTTGATGACCATACAGCCACGCACAGCCGACTGTTCTGCCAGATCGGCCTTCACTACAAGTTCGTTGTACCACTGAGAATAGTTCTCAGCTCTCTTCGTTAAGTCTTTTAACTCTTTTGCCATTATTATAATGAGTGAGATGCTAGAGGTACTAGAAATACTAGATGCTCTAGATTATTATTTCTGAATTAATTTAATATTGATTTTTCCTTTCTTGGCTTGGTTGACCATGACCTCCTCGGGGACGAGATAAATCTCTAGTCGACGGTTGTGCTTGCGGTTCTCCATCGAGTTGTTGTCATTGAGCGGGTCGGTATCGCCCAGTGCGTAAGGCACGACAAAGTCAACGCTTGCGTTCTCGTCAATCCAGTCAAATACGGCATTAACACGGGCACGGGTCAAAGCCTCGGTATAGTGCTTGCTGCCCGTATTGTCGCTGTGCATGACTAGCAGCATCTTGTAGAATCCAGGATTGGCCAAGAACTTCAGTAATGGTTTGAGCGAAACCATGCCCAGGCTGGTAAGAACCGTGTCGTTGGGTGCAAACAGTTGTCCCGCTGGAAGGGTAATCACTATCACCTCGTTGTCGCGCATCAACTCGACATCATAGTTTTGCTTCTTCAGGCTCACAGCAACATCATACTGATAGTCCTGAATCCGCTGCGAGTGTTTGGCATTGCTAATCTCGGGTGTCTCCAAGTTGTCGTCAAGCGACAGGTCGTAGATATCGACTTTCTTCTTGCGTGCCTGTAACTGTGTGGGCATGACCATGCATGCGACTAGAACCAGGATGAGTATGTGAATCTTTTTCATATTCTTAATTAATTGTAAGTAGTCCTTCGGGGAGATCCATGTCAATGACACGTTGCTCCATGTCCATCGAGGTAATAAGGTCGTCGACTGCAGGAATCGAAACCTCAGTATTGTCATCACGACGCACAATGAACAGGGCGTTCTCGGTCGACTCGTCTACATCGATGATTTCTCCGATGAGGATGTCGTTGTCGGTGAGGTGGAACCCAATAAAATAGTCAAGCGGCAACTCATCGTCATCTTCCTCGACACGCTGCACTAGGCAGTCATAGTCGCGTTTAAGGGCAAAGATGTCCTTTCCAACCAATGTTGCCACCTCCTGCTCGTTGGTAAAGCCATCAATCGTAAGCAAGACCGATGTCGCACCCTTTGGCCGAATCGCCTCGACAAAGAACGGGACATAGATGCCGTCCATGTCGCATACCAAGCAAGACAGTCCTGGCAAGTGTTCCACATCAATCAACAACGAAGCATTTACCTCGCCGTTGACCCCATGCGCCTTGTTAAAGTGGCCAATTTCGATGAGTTGGTCGCGAGTGATCATTTCTTCTTTTTCTTCTTGCCAGTGGGTTGTGGTGGCGTGACAACTTGATATTCATGCAGTCGGTGCATTTCTGGATCAAGCCTAATGGCACCGCGCGAATAGTGGTACAGGTCATTAAAAATTTTGCTGTCCTCGACATCCTCGTTGTTGATTTGATAGATCAACTTCTTCATATGGTTGGCGAGCAGCATCACCAGCGCATCGCGTTCCTCCCCCTCAGGATATTCAGCGGCACGAGCAATCATTCGCTCAATGATTTTGCCATAGTGTCTATACTTGATAGTCTCCAGATGATAATGCAAAGGCTCGGGTTTCGTTTCCAGTGCCTCTTCCTGGAGCATCTCATAAGGATAGTCAATGTCGAGCTTAAAGTCGCTCATGATGGCCAGGTGATCCCACAACTTGTGCTCGAAGTCGGCCTCATTTCGCAGCTCGGGGAACATGATAATCATGGTGTTGACAATGGTATGCGCACAATGATTGCGTTCATCACGGTCTTCAATGGTCATGCAATAGTCCACCATGTGCTGAATGTTTCGGCCATACTCAGGCAAGATAATCTTCTTGAGTTGTGTATTATAGAGTAACATAAAGATGTTGTTTTTATCATTTAGGGATTGAGTACCTTGTTGCGAGGTACGGTGGCTTGGAATTCCTTGAGATAGAGCGGTGTGGAGTAAGCCACATCAGCAAATTCGCCTTGCCGGAAAGCACGTTCCGATAATGCAATCATGTCGAGTGCCACTGGTTTAACACCCTTAATAAAACGTGCGTTGGGATGCTTGATCACTTCGCGCGCCTTGTCACTGCCATCACCCATAAACACAACAGGTCGCTGGGCAAGTACATCGGCATATGAGTCCTGGTCGATAATGAGCGGTCTGGGCTCGACGATGGCATTCAGAGCGGCATCATAGACGGCGGTATACACTTCCATACGACGCGCGTCAATCATTGGAGCGAAAAACACGTCATCGTCTATAAAGTGGTTGAACATTGTGCCGACTGTGAGCAACTGCAAGGTATTTACAGCAATCAATGGGATATCCAAGCCAAACGCCAGTCCCTTGGCCTCGCTCACCCCTATGCGCAAGCCAGTGTATGATCCAGGACCTATGCTCACCGCAATCGCATCGAGTTTGATCTCTCGGGTGCGGGCATAGCGCAACGAATCATCGATAAACGCACTGAGCAACGTGGCGTGGGTCTGGCCCTCATAGTTCTCATGATGCTCCAGCACTTGCCCCTCGCTGGCCAGCGCCACCGAGCACACTTGCGTCGAGGTCTCTATGTTGAGGATATTAGCCATCTTGACTAGCAATAAAACGTGCAAAGTTACGAAAAAGTTGTGGGATAAACGGCAAATATCACCTCTTTTATGATTTTAAAAGACATCTTTGCCCGTTTTTTCATTTTTTAGCGAGAAAACTTGTCCCATAAGAAAGAAAATTCGTAAATTTGTAGGTTTTAAACCGACAAACGACATTATATTAGCTATGATACTATCCATGACAGGATTTGGCAAAGCCGTGAAATTGCTTAACCACAAGAAAATAACGGTCGAGGTCAAATCGTTGAACAGCAAACAGCTTGACGCGCAAGTCAAGCTTCCCCAGTCTTACCGTTCGGTAGAGCTGGAAATACGTGGTCGCTTAGCTCAGCAGCTGCAACGCGGCAAGGTCGATGTGTTTATCACTAGTGAAAACGCCGACGGAGTGGTGCCCATGAGCATGAACATTGAACAACTCAAACTGTACAAGCAGCAAATTGACGAGATGTCGTGTGCGTTGGGTCTGCCCCAACCCACCGACTGGTACAATACCCTACTGCGTTTGCCTGATGTCTGGCGCAACGAGCAGAACGGCGATGAAGTGGGCGATGAGGAACTAGCGGCTGTACTTCAAGCCACCGACGAATCATTGTCCCAATTGCTTGAATTCCGTGCACAAGAAGGTCGCCGCTTGGAACAATTCTTTGAAGAAAAGATAGCTGCTATCCAGCAACTCTTTGGCGAGGTGGAGCCATATGAAACCAGCAGATTAGAGCGCATCAAAGAGCGCATCATCGATGGGTTGACAAAGCTTGAGAGCGTGGAATATGACAAGAACCGGCTGGAACAAGAATTGATTTTTTATATTGAGAAGCTCGACATCACTGAGGAAAAAATTCGCTTGCAAAACCATATCAACTACTTCTTGGAGACACTGCACGCCACCGAGCCTGGACAGGGCAAGAAGTTGGGATTCATCACCCAGGAGATGGGTCGCGAGATCAACACCATGGGCAGCAAGGCCAACCAGGCCGAATTGCAGCAAGTGGTGGTGCGCATGAAGGACCAGCTTGAACAAATCAAGGAACAGGTGCTGAATGTGCTTTAATAGGATTATAGATAAAAGATTATGGAAGGAAAACTGATTATCATCTGTGCTCCGTCAGGGTCGGGTAAATCGACCATCATTGGGCGCATCATCGATGACGAACGGCTGCGTCTGGCCTTCTCGGTGTCGGCCACTACACGTCCTCGTCGCGGTGAGGAGATTCATGGCGTGGACTACTATTATATGAGTGAGGAAGAGTTCAAGCAGCATATCGTCAACAATGACTTCGCCGAGTACCAAGAGGTTTACCCAGGTCGGTTCTACGGCACGCTCAAGAGCGAGATCGCCCGCATCAATGCCGACGGCAAGAACGTCGTTCTCGACATTGACGTGCTGGGCGGCATGAACGTCAAGAAAATCTATGGCGACCATGCACTCTCTATCTTCATTGCACCGCCAAGCATTGAAGTGTTACGCGAGCGCCTCATCAAGCGTGGCACCGACTCGATGGAGGACATTGAACGCCGCATCGGAAAGGCGGAATTCGAGTTGGGCTATGCCGACAAATGCGACCACATGGTCATCAATGACGACCTTGAAACTGCAGTTGCCGAAGTTCATCATCTGGTTGACACCTTTGTCAACCCTAGCTGGGAGGAAGAATGAGACGCATCGGCATCTTCGGAGGTTCGTTCAATCCCATCCACAACGGGCATGCCATCATCGCGAGCTACATTATGCAGCATGGCGGGCTTGACCAGCTGTGGCTGATGGTGTCGCCTCAGAACCCGTTGAAGCAGCCGCATGAAATGGCTGGCGAATTGCATCGCTTGCGCATGACCGAGATGGTGTCGCACCGCATCGATGGGGTGGAAACCTCGGCATTTGAGTTTACCATGCCACGCCCCAGCTATACCATCGACACTTTACACGCCCTGCAAGATAGATTCCCTGACGACGAATTCTGGTTGGTCATCGGGGCAGACAACTGGGCGGTGTGGGACCGTTGGCGTTCCCACGACGAGATAATTCAGCAATTCCATGTGCTTATCTACCCCCGCCTAGGTTATGAAGTGAGTATTCCTGACACACTCACCGATCGCGTGCGCGTAGTCAATGCTCCCATTATCGAGCTGTCATCGACTACTGTGCGAGAGTTGTTATCGCACGGACAGAGCATTGCCTTTTATGTTCCAGCCGATGTCGAACAGTATATTGTCAAACACCAATTATACACCCTAGCATGAGTCAAGAGCTATCACCCAATGCGCTGGCATTCATTGCGTTGACCAATGAGTATTGCCATGCCATCGAGACGGCCGAGCCGCAAGAGGCTTATCAAGTGGATTCCAATTTGCCATTCATCCACCAGATGCTCAAGCTATTGCCTCGCATCTATATCGTTGCCTCCGACCTTTATGATGGCAAGGGCGACTCTGCCGACGAGTTCATTGAGAGTTCGCTCGACGAGAACACCTACGACCAGGTGCGACAGAACTTATCGCAGGTGATGGGCGATGATGACACTTATCTCGAGACCAACCTCGCCGACATGCAATATAGCGATACGCCCGTTTCGGCGACAGTTAGCGAGTGCCTAGCCGACCTGTATCAGGAGTTCTTCAACCTAGTACACGCCGTGCAGGACATTCCCACCGAATTACAGGTTACACTCATTGATGCCTGCATGTACAACTTTCGCGAGTACTGGGGCCAGACCTTGTGCAATGTGTTGCGGGCCATGCACACCATCTATCACGAATTTATTCACTAATCAAAATCATAATATGAACAAGTACATCGAATCACTGCTAAAGTTCATGGATGCCAGTCCCTGCAACTTCTGGGCAGTAGACACCATCAAAAAAATCTTGACCGAGAACGGCTACACCGAGAAATGCCTATGCGAGAAAATCGCCGCCAAACCTGGCGAGAAGTTTTTCGTTACCAAGAACGACTCGGCCATCTTTGCTGTCAAGGTGGGCAAAAAAAGCCCAGTGGAAACCGGCTTCAAACTGATTGCTGCTCACAGCGACTCACCCTGTTTCCGCATCAAACCCAATGCCGAGATGCCGGGAGAAGGCGGAATTGTACGCCTGAACACCGAGGTCTATGGTGGTCCCATCCTCTACACCTGGTTTGACAGGCCCTTATCGATTGCCGGCCGTGTCATCTGCAAGGGCAAGGATGCTCTGCATCCAGTCACCCGCTTGGTGCGCATCAACCGTCCGTTGATGAGCATTTCTCACCTAGCCATCCACTTCAACCGAGCCGTCAATGAAGGCAATCCCCTGTCAAAGCAGGTGGATATGCTGCCCATTATTGCCAAACTCAACGACCGCCTGGAGGCTGAAAACATGCTGCTAAAACTGGTGGCTAGCGAGCTCAAAATTGAAATCGATGACATCCTCGACTTCGACCTGATGCTCTACGTCACCGAGCCTGCTTGCACTTTCGGGCTAAATAATGAGTTTATCTCGTGCGGACGACTTGACGACTTGAGCATGGCACATGCTGCTATCACTGCTCTCGTCGAGTCGAAGGACAAGGATGCCACTTGTGTGGCCGCCATTTTTGACAACGAAGAGACTGGCAGCGGCACCAAGCAAGGAGCTGGATCACCCGTGTTGAGCAACCTACTCTACCGTCTGGTAGAGGCTCAGGGTGGCTCGTTTGACGACTTTAGCCGCGCCATTGCAAAGACATTTATGGTAAGTGCCGACAACGCCCATGCGTTCCATCCTAACTATGCAGGCAAATATGATCCCACCAACCATCCCGCACTGGGTGGCGGCCCGTGCATCAAGATTAACGCCAACTGCAAGTATATGAGTGACGCACACTCAGCAGCCATTTTTAAGGCGCTCTGCATTGAGGCTGGCCAACCCTTCCAATACTTTGTCAACCACAGCGATGTGGCGGGTGGTTCTACCCTTGGCAACATCCTCACTAAACAGATAGACATCGAGGGAGTTGACGTGGGCAATCCCTTGCTTGCTATGCACTCGGCCCGCGAGACTGCTTCATGTGCCGACCACATCGCCATGATTGAAGTAATGAAGCAATTCTTCTCATAAAAACTAAAGGTAAAATACTATCATTAAATAACTTTAAAACCCATCAATATGTTTGACCAAGAATTATTTAAACAAGTAACCGAGAAGGCTCAGTTGTGGCTACGTGAAGGCTATGATGCAGAGACGCAAGCGCAAGTGCGTGCCATGCTCGAGAATGAGGACAAGACTGATCTTGTCGAGTCGTTTTACAAAGACCTAGAGTTTGGTACTGGTGGTTTGCGCGGCATCATGGGTGCCGGCAGTAACCGCATGAACATCTACACTGTAGGTGCCGCTACTCAGGGTCTTGCCAACTACATGAAGGAGGCGTTCAAGAATCTGGAGCAAATCAAGGTGGTCGTTGGGCACGATGTGCGCAACAACAGCCGCTTGTTTGCTGAGACCGTGGCCAACATCTTCTCGGCCAACGGCATCAAGGTGTATCTATTTGAGGGTCCCCGCCCCACTCCCGAGGTGTCTTACACCATCCGTCTGCTGGGTTGCCAAAGTGGTGTGAACATCACCGCTTCGCACAATCCCAAGGAGTACAACGGCTACAAGGCCTACTGGGATGACGGTGCGCAGGTGGTGTCGCCGCACGATGTGAACATCATTAAGAATGTCAACGCGATTGCCGATGTGAGCGAGATCAAGTTTGAGGGCAACCCCGATCTCATCGAGATTATCGGTGAAGAGATTGACTCCAAGTACATCGAGCAGATCCACACGCTATCGCTCAGCCCCGAGGTTGACAAGAAACACCACGACCTGAAGATCGTCTATACACCCATTCATGGCGTCGGTCGCGACATTATCCCGCGCTCAATCATGCGCTGGGGTTTTGACAACATCATTCATGTGCCCGAGCAAGACGTGATGAGCGGTGACTTCCCCACTGTTGAGCAGCCTAATCCCGAGACACGTAGTGCCATGCTTATGGCCATCGAGAAAGCTAAAGAGACGCAGGCCGACATCGCTCTGGCCAGCGACCCTGATGCTGACCGAATCAGTGTGGTGTTCAAGAACAACAAGGGCGAGTATGACCTGGTGAATGGTAACCAGATTCAGCTCATTTTCCACTACTACCTCATCACCCGCAACGCCGAACTGGGCAAGCTGGATCGCGACAACGACTATATCGTCAAGACTATCGTTACCAGCGAGACCATTGCCCGCATCGCCAAGGCACAAGGCATCAAGTTGTATGATTGCTACACTGGCTTCAAGTGGATTGCTTCGGTCATGCGCGAACTAGAGGGCACATCGGCACGCTACTTGGGCGGTGGCGAGGAAAGCTATGGTTTCCTGCCTGAGGATTTTGTGCGCGACAAAGACTCAGTATCATCCATCCCCCTGATGTGTGAGATTGCCGCTTGGGCCAAGGAGCGCGGCCAGTCGATGAACGACATGCTCATCGAGATGTACATGACCTATGGCTACTCGAAGGAGCGCGGTATCAGCGTGGTGCGTCCTGGCAAGAGCGGTGCCGACGAAATTGCTGCCATGATGGTCAACTTCCGCGAGAACCCGCAGAAGGAGATTGCCGGCAGTCCCGTAGTCTTAATCAAGGACTTCCAGTTGCTTGAGGAGCGTGACGTGCGCACAGGCAAGGTGACACCGATCGACATGCCTGCACGCAGCAACGTGTTGCAGTACTACACCGAAGACAACACCAAGGTGTCAATCCGTCCTAGCGGCACTGAGCCCAAGATTAAGTTCTACATCGAGGTCCACGACAAGCTCGACAAGGCCGAGAACTATGATGCCAAGAACGAGTGGGCCGATCAGAAAATTGACCAAATCTGCCGCGACCTGGGCATTTAATGAATGCATAAAGCATTATTGCCACAGTCTTCTCAGATTTCCAATTTTCTAAGAATTCCTAGTTTATAAACATAACCTTTAATAACAATGACTGAACAAATTAAAACATTGCGTGACTCGGCTGCCATGCGTTGGACAGCCCTATTGCTGCTGGCTCTAGCCATGTTCTGCAGCTACATTTTTATGGACATTCTCTCGCCTATCAAGGACCTGATGCAAGAGACCCGCGGTTGGGACTCGACTGCTTTCGGTACGATGCAGGGCAGTGAGGTGTTCCTCAACGTGTTTGTTTTCTTCCTCATCTTTGCTGGTATCATCCTCGACAAGATGGGTGTGCGCTTCACCGCTGTCCTCTCGGGTGCTGTGATGCTGATTGGTGCCATTATCAAGTGGTACGCAGTGGCCGAGGCCTTCAAAGGCAGTGGCCTGGAGACTTGGTTTACCAACAACCTGAACTATATCCCCCTATTTGACGAGTTAGGTGTTTCGCCCTTCTATGAGGGTATGCCTGCCAGTGCCAAGCTTGCAGCCGTGGGCTTCATGATCTTTGGCTGCGGTTGCGAGATGGCTGGTATCACCGTCAGTCGCGGTATTGTCAAGTGGTTTAAAGGCCGTGAAATGGCTCTTGCTATGGGTTCGGAGATGGCACTTGCCCGTCTGGGCGTAGCTACCTGTATGATCTTCTCGCCATTCTTCGCCAAGTTGGGCGGTGAGGTCAGCGTGAGCCGTTCGGTTGCCTTCGGTGTTGTGCTGTTGTGCATTGCTCTGATCATGTTTGTAGTCTACTTATTTATGGACAAGAAACTCGACTCGCAGAC
>JAEEVE010000090.1 GCA_016290765.1 Muribaculaceae bacterium | reverse complement strand
CCATTTCTCCGGGTCTTCCTGATTCCAAGCTCACTCGATGTAGCATGTGCGATGCTGGCCGACGGGCTTCAGGCCGTGCTCCTCGATGTAGCGGAAGGCTTCAGTGAACGACTCGTAGAAGCGTTCGTAAGGGCCAATGTGCTTCATGCAGAGTGCCTTTGGCACGGCGGGCAGGCGTTTGAACTGGATGATGGCACTGTCCTCGCCCATCTCCTCCACCTGTTCACAATACTCGATGTCGATGTCCGTTGGTGTGTACTCCTTGTTGTGCTCCACTGTGAAGCAGTAGCCAGGTGGCGGACACTTGCAACCGAGGCGCTGCATTTCGGGACCGATTTTCTCGACACACAGCGGGCCGAGGGCGGCGTAGTTGGGGATGACTTCACGATGGCTTGCCACGATGATTTCGGGCAACGATTGAATGCTGAATTTTTCCATTGTCTTTATTCCTTCACGAGCGTTCCTCCAGTCGAGCAGCTGGTTGCGACGGGCTATCAGTGCTTTCAGTTGTGCTTCCGTTTCCCTGATCTTCTCGGTCATCTGGCGGATGGTTGGCGTGTGCGAACCATCGTCGAACATGTCCTTAATTTCGTCTAGCGAGAAGCCAAGCCGTTGCAGGTCGCGAATGTCATTCAACTGTTGCATCTGGTCGATGCAGTAGTAGCGGTAACCAGTCCATTCGTCCACCTCGTCAGGCGCAAGCAGTCCTCGCTGCTCATAGTAGCGCAGCGTCTTCACGCTCACTTGCATCAACTGGGAGAACTCTCCGATTTTTAACCTTGTTTTCTTACTCATATCGCGCGATGTATTTGCTAAGCGATTGCAAAGTTAAAGTATGACCTTAGGGACGAGTCAAGGGAAAATGAAAATTTTAACATGGATTTAACACATCACTTTTATTTCTTTTGGTTTTTGAAGACAAAACTATAAAGTCCATGAATCTTTGCAAATGTCAAGATTTTTTACGAACTTTGCAGCAAAGTTTCCCCTATTAGCGGCTGTCGGTTGTGCTGGCGGTCTTTATTGGGTTGACTATCAATGAAATATAATCTAAATTAACAATACAATGGGAAGAGCTTTTGAATATCGCAAAGCAAGAAAACTGAAACGCTGGGGCAGCATGTCCCGCACATTTACTAAGATTGGTAAGGAAATCACGATGGCAGTCAAGGCCGGCGGTCCCGACCCGACAGCCAACTCTCGTCTGCGTGCCCTGATGGCTAACGCCAAGGCGGCTAACATGCCCAAGGACACTGTGGAGCGCGCCATCAAGAAGGCCAGCGACAAGGATGCCGGCGACTACAAGGAGGTCATCTACGAGGGATTTGCTCCTCATGGCATTGCCGTGCTCGTTGAGACGGCGACCGACAACACCACACGCACTGTCGCTAACCTGCGCAACTACTTCAACAAGAAGGGCGGCAACCTAGGCAACTCGGGTACGGTGGCGTTCCTGTTCTCGCACAAGTGCTACTTCCATGTCGCGCCCAAGGATGGTATCGACCTGGACGAGCTTGAGCTGGAATTGATTGACTGCGGCGCCGAGGAGATTGACCAGGACGACGAGGAACTGCTCATCGCTGGTGCTTTTGAGGCCAATGGTGAAATCCAGAAGTACTTGGAGGATAACGGCTTTGAAATTACTAGTTCGGAACTGGTATACGAGCCGTCGGAGTACAAAGAACTCAGTGCCGAGGAGCGTGCCGACGTCGAAGCGCTCATCGAGGCTGTCGAGGAGGATGACGACGTACAGAACGTCTTCACCAACATGCAGGCTGGCGAGGAAGAGTAAATTTAATGCACAATTACTCCCTAGCTGCGACTCTTTAACTTTAAACTTTTAACTTTGAACTAAAATGACTCCCCACAACAACGCGCCCGATGGCGCATTCGCAAAGACCGTGCTGATGCCGGGTGACCCTTTGCGCGCAAAATTCATTGCAGAGACATTCCTGGAGGATGTCAAGTTAGTAACCTCGGTTCGCAACTGTCTTGGCTTTACAGGCAAGTACAAGGGTGTACCTGTCTCGGTGATGGCCAGTGGCATGGGCATGCCCAGCATTGGCATCTACTCGCACGAGTTGTACAGCTTCTACGGCGTGGAGAACATCATCCGCATTGGCTCGGCAGGTTCCTACACCGACCGCCTTGCTGTGCAGGACGTGGTGCTGGCCGACTCGTGTTACAGCGAGTCGTCGTATGCCTATGTGCACAACCGCGTGACCGACAAGGTGCTCTATCCCAGCGAGGAGATCAATAAGGTCATCTGGGAGACTGCCGAGGAGCTTGGCATCGAAGTGCAGACCGGAGAGGTCCACTCGAGCGACGTGTTCTATGGTGGCCCCAATGCCGAGACGTGGCAGTCGCTGCGCGAGCGCACCAGTGTCGACTGCGTGGAGATGGAGAGCTTTGCCCTGTTCCACAATGCCAATGTGCTGGGCAAGCGTGCCGCCTGCTTGTTGACCATCAGCGACTCGTTCATTAGCCATGTCGAGCTCTCGCCCGAGGAGCGTCAGAACTCGTTCCGCACGATGATGACCCTCGCCCTCGAGTCGGCCATCAAGCTGTAACATCAGCACAGCAATCTAACGCATCGTTAGGGACGGCACATGGATGCCGTCCCTAACTTTTTGTCAAATCATAAAAAAAATAAGGAAAAACGTACTGTGTTTCAATTTTTTTTCCTAACTTTGAAAAATTTTGGAGTAGCAGGCGTTTTGCTGCTTGTAATTTTAGTTAACTTAACTTAATCTTTTGCCCTTAATAACCTAAAAATAACGACAAATGAGAAGACTTAAACTCTTTTTCCTACTCACGTTCATGGCGGTCCTGCCCATGCTGGCGCAACAGACAGGACTCTATGGCGTAGTGGTGGATGCGCGGAGTGGCCAACCCGTGGCTGGGGCGACAGTCCTGCTCGATGAGCAAGGCAACACTGTCACCACAGGACCCAATGGCGACTTCCAGATTAGTGACGCTCAGCCAGGCAACGACCTGCTCATCGTGCTGGGATATGGCTATAAGGACTGGCAACAAGGCGTGGAAATCGTAAGGGGCATGAGTTCGGTGGGGACCATCCGCATCGAGCCAGTGTCCTTCGGCAATGCCGGCACCGACATGGATGCTGAGTTCCGCAACGAGAACATGCTCACCGAGGCAGAGCTTGAGGATGAGGAAGGCAATACCCAGGCTGTGGGTACCCTCACAGGAGCCACCGATGACCCGTTCTATCAGGCTGCAAGCTACGATTTTAGCATCATGCGATTCCGCCAGCGTGGCTACAACACCGAGTATACCTCGACCTCTATTAATGGCATCAACTTTAACGATGCCGTGCGTGGGCGATTCAACTACTCGATGATTGGCGGCATGAACCAGGCTTTCAAGAACAAGGCTATCGGTATAGGCCTTGACCCAACGAGTTATGGCTTTGGCGAGATTGGCGGTAACAACAACATCGCTACCTACGCCAAGGACTATGCTCCAGGCTTCCGCGGCAGTGTGGCCTTTACCAACGGCAACTACAAGTGGCGCGGCATGGTTACCTATAGCACCGGTCTGCGACCCAATGGCTGGGCATTGACACTGAGCGCAGTGGGCCGCTATGCCGACGAGGGCATTGTCCCTGGCTCGTTCTACCAGAGCGCGGGCTACTTCATTGCCGCGCAAAAGGTGTTCAGCCCGCAGCACTCTATCGCCATCACCACCTTTGGCGCTCCCACGCGCCGTGCCGGCAACTCGGCTGTGGTTCAAGAGGCCTATGACTTGGCAGGAACCAACTTGTACAACGCCAACTGGGGCTGGCAGAACGGCAAGAAGCGCAACGCACGCGTGGTTGAGGCCTTTGACCCGACGGTGGTGTTCAACTGGATATGGAAGCCTAGCATGAATACTACGCTCAATACGGGAGCAGCTTTCCACAAGTCATTTTATTCGTCCAGTGCATTGAGCTGGTACAACGCTCCAGACCCGCGCCCCGACTATTATCGCTACCTGCCTAGTTACATGGGGCTAAACGAGTATGATGTCGAAATATTCTACATCGACCAGTGGAAAAACAACGAGGACGTGCGACAAATCAACTGGGACAAGCTCTACCATGCTAATTATGTCAATAACTACCAGGCCGACATGGGCATGGATGCTAAGGGAGCAACCTATATTATTGAGAATCGCCACAGCAACCAAGCCAGCTGGGCGCTGGCCAGTAATCTCAACCAGCGCTTGAGCGATGCCGTCACTCTGCAGGGCGGTGTTAACGGGAACTATACCCGTTCGTCCTACTACAAGACGCTAAAAGACCTGATGGGCGGACGCTACTGGGTTGATGTCGACCAGTATGCCGAGCGCGACTTCCCCGACAACCCCGACTTGGCACAGAACGACTTGAACAACCCCAATCGCGTCATCATGGAGAAGGACCGTTTTGGTTATGACTACGACATCAACTCATGGCAAGGCGGCGCATGGGCACAGATGATGTTCACGCTGCCCAAGTGGGAACTGAGCGCCAGTCTCAAGGGTGCCTACACCTGGTTCCAGCGTGACGGACACATGCGCAACGGACGCGCACCTGAGAACTCCTTCGGCAAGGGTGTGGCACACCATTACTTTAACTATGCAGCCAAGGGGAGCATCCTCTACAAGCTGGATGGACGCAACAACTTCCGCGTGCATGGTTACTACGGCACACGTGCACCACTGCCCAACAACGCTTACGTTTCGCCGCGTACCAAGGACGATGTTATCGCCAATCTCAAGAGCGAGAACATCTGGAGTGTCGACGCAAGTTATCAGTGGAACTACCGTGTGTTTAAGGGAACCATCACGGCGTTCTATACCGACCTCACTAATGGCACAGAGCGTTACGCCTACTATGATGACCAGTACGCGACCTTCATGAACTATGCCCTGACCGATGTTCACAAAGTGTACAAAGGTATTGAGGTGGGAATGAGCTACAAGGTCACCCCCAGTGTCACACTGAGTGCTGCAGCCAACCTCTCGCGGTATCAGTACAAGAACCGCCCCACAGGCACACGCAGTTATGAAAATGGTACGATGGAGGACATCACCACCACCGTCTACCTGAAGAACTTCTACGTCAGCGGCACGCCGCAGGAAGCTTATAATATCAGTATCAACTGGGCAGCTCCTAAGATGTGGTTCTTTGAAATCAGCGGCACGTGGATGAACCGTGCTTACATCGACCTGTCGCCCGTTCGCCATGAGGAAATGCCCGAACTCTACACCATGGCCAGTAGCGAGCAGGAGCTCCAGAACATGATTAAGTCCATTGGTCAGCAGGAAAAACTCAACGAGGCATTGGTTATCAGTGCGAGCATCGGGCACGTCATCTACTTGAATCGACGTGCATCGCTCAACCTCAATCTCAACTTGGACAACATCCTCAATAACAAGAACATCATGACCGGCGGCTATCAGCAGGGACGTTTTGACTACCGCAACTATAGCACTGGCAAGTTCCCCAATAAGTACTACTACGCTCAGGGCTTCAAACTCTTCCTCAACGTGGGAGTGAAGTTCTAACTAGATTATAGAGAATAGTTCAATCTGAGAATTCCGATAACTCCGAGATTTACGAGGATAATCAAGAACAATAACATAAAAACAATACAGATATGACTACCAAGAAATTTTACTTAGGTCTGTGCATGTTGCTCATGCTGGTTGTGACCACGGGTTGCAAAGAGGACTTTGACAATCCGCCTATGGTCGTTCCGCGTGCAACGCACACACCCAACACAACCATTGCCGAACTCAAGGCTAAGTACTGGCAAGACGGGCGCAACTTCTGCGATACCATCAAGGAAGATATCGTCATCCACGGATGGGTCAGTGGTAACGACATCAGTGGAAACCTCTACAAGGTGATGTACATCCAGGACGAGACAGGCGGCCTCGGTATCTCGCTTGACGCCAGTTCGCTCGCCACCACCTATCGTGTGGGACAAGAAATCGTGCTGAACCTCAAGGACCGTTGGATTGGCAAGTATAACGGCCAGTACTTGCTGGGTTATCCTGAGTGGTATGCCGCTCAAAGCGTGTGGGAGGCTGGACGCATTCAACTGTTAGTGTTCCAAGAGTTCTGTGAACTCAACAGTTTGCCCGTTTCGGGACAAGTGAAACCCATCGAGTGCAAGATTACTGATTTCCAGGGCAAGAGCGACCGTGACACCCAGCTCAAGTACTCGGGACAGTTGGTCAAAATCGATGACCTGACATGGGATGGCGCCGATGGCGTGTTGACGTTCAGCGAGCCCGATGCCACCACTAACCGCACCGTCCGCGATGCCGAGGGCAACCAACTGATTGTGCGCAATAGTAACTATGCCGACTTCCACGCCGATCCCCTGCCTGTGACACAAGGCAGCCTGACGGGCATCCTTATCATGACTGGATCAGACCAGTGGCAACTGTTCCTACGCGAACTTAATGACGTGGACTTCGACATGGGCACCAAGGGCACCAAGGGCGACCCGTACACCGTGGCAGAGTTCATCGAGAACCAGGGCAACGGCAAGAGCCGCTGGATGACGGGTTACGTCGTGGGTGCTGTGGCACCTGAGGTGACTACCATCAGTGGCAATGGCGACATCGAGTGGAAGGCTCCGACCACGCTCGCAACCACACTGGTGATCGCCGACTCACCCGATGTGACCGACATCAGCAAGTGCGTCGTGGTTCCGCTACCCCAGGGTTCGAAGTTCCGCGAGCAAGCCAACCTGCTTGACAACCCCGAGGTCTACAAGACACAAATCTGGGTCAAGGGTACCAGTGATAAGTATATGGGCGCCAATGGAATCGGTGGCAACAGCGGTACGACCGACGAATACAAGATGAGCATCGCCACGGGCGGCTTGACAAGCCTCAACGAGGGATTCAACTCCTCGGCACTGCCCAGCGATTGGCTCAACGTCCAGGTGAGCGGTGACAAGAAGTGGTACACCACCGACTTCCAGGGCAATGCTTACGCCGCCATGACTGGCTACAAGGGCACACGTCCGCCATTTGACGCATGGCTCATTACACCTGCACTGGCCATCAGCAAGGCCGAGCACAAAAACCTGAGTTTCCGCACACAGGTCAATGGCTACGGCAGCAACACTACCATCTTTGAGGTTTATGTCATGAGCAGCGATGACCCAACAACAGCCACGCTGACCAAGCTCAATCCCACCCTGGCCACCGCTCCTAGCAGTGGCTACAGCGACTGGAAGCAGAGTGGAGATCTCGATCTGAGCCAATTCAATGGTACTTACTACATCGGCTTCCGCTTCTTTGCAACGCAGGATGCCAACTACGCCACCTGGTGCGTTGATGACGTGAAATTCAACTACGATGGCTCGGTTACCCCGCCGCCAACACCCGGCCCTACCGGCACTCGCGCCGACTTTGAGACCATGAATGGTGGTGAACCCAAGTCGACCTACGGTACCTACACCTCAACGGCCGGATGGAAGGCCACCAACTGCAACGTGCTCAGTGGTGGTGATGTCGACAGCAACCCCATCTTCAAGTTCATCGGCTTCATGGACGGCTCGACCACCAACTATGCCTTTGCTCCCTGCCTTAATGGCAAGACTAGTTCAACGGGTACGGTGACCTCGCCGACGCTGACTGGTGGCATCAAGAAACTGACCTTCAGCTACGGCATGCCGTACACCGACACCCAAATCAGCATGCGTGTCGACATCATGCAAGGCGGACAGGCAGTCAAGAGCTGGACAGTAACCCAGAGCGAGCCAGTTAAGTACCAAGTCTACAACTTCAGCGAAGTTTGCGACGTCACGGGTGAATTCCAGATTGTGTTCACCAACCTCTCGCCCACCCAGCAAGACGCAAACAAGGATCGCATCTGCATCTGGAACGTCAACTGGGAGAACAAGTAAGCACCATCTCGTAAGAGAAAAAAGCACAATTAAACGACACCGCCTGGCAGGATATAACTGTCAGGCGGTTATTATCTTTGCTCTCTTCGGTCATCTCATCTGCTGTGTAACGGCTTGATGACAAAGGTGAAGTCGCGGTCGGCGTAGGGAAGCAGGTAGGGCTTCAGCGGCCATGCTCCCCATGAGTTGACGCAACCCAGTCCCATCTGCTTCTGCTGAATGTGCAGTTGCGTGGTGCCCGACGGGACAAGATCACCACTGTGACTGCCCCATGCATGTTCCTTGACAGGGCCGTCATCCAGTTGCGCAGTAGTATAAGGTAGGGCACTTGCCTCAAAGGGTGCATTGCTATAGACCACGAGCCCCATGCCGCTGGCATCGGTGACTTGGAACCAACGAATGTCGGTGTGGTTACCGCTCTCCTGTGGCCGCACATAGTCGTAGTACTGGTCTTGCGCCATGCTGTCGTAGATGCCGAGGTGCTGGCTGCTCTCGCGGTCGCGATAGCACTCGATGGGCCCGCGGCCGTAGTAAGTCACGTGATCATATTTCTCAGGCATTTGCAACTGCATGCCGTAGCGGAACAACTCGGGCACCTCGGCGCCAGGGGTGGTGGCCAACTGCTGTCGCACCACCACCTCGCCGTTAGCGGTGAGTGAGTAGGTCATTGTCAGGCTCGCCTGCTGGTCGGGCATGGCAAACTGCGCTACCACAGTGTTGCCATCAAGGGTACACGACTGAAGCTGCATCTGCGGCTCGCGCCATGTGGCAAACCGCTTCTGCAGGCTTGCGCCGTAGTCGTTGTCGGTGGGAGCGCGCCAGAACTCAGGCAGGATGCTCTTACGAGGGGCCAACAGGGGGGTGTCGTCCACATCGAGGTAGTCAATCCAGCCGGTCTGGCGGCCAATGGTTACGGTGGTGCCGCTAGCCTGGAGTTTGAAGTAGGACTTGGTCTGCTCGACGGTGACTGCCTCGCGCGACGCGACAGTGGCGGGGAAGAGATAGGGCCGTACGACCAATTGCTCGTGGGCCAGCACTTGCCCCTCGGTGACGAGGGGAACGCCAGCACGGGCGACAAACTCGAAGTCGACGACGACCTCGCTGTCCCTGGTCAGCAGGGCCTGTGCGATGGCGTCGCGCAAGGGTCCACTGTGCATGAAGCGACGCTGCTGGGGCTTGATGCCACGGGTGTCAATGTTGGTGACGGTAACATCGACACCAGTGCCCAGGGCACGGACGTGAGCCACGAGCTGCAGGTGGTCGAGGGTGCTGAAGAAGTTCTCGTTGAAGATGACAAACTTGCCCTGCTCGATGTCGGCGTCACTCACCCAGGCGTTCTGGTAGAAGTAGGCCACCTCGTGGGCATGCGGGTTCAGGCGGCGGTCAGGCGCAATGATGCCGTTGCAGTTGAAATTGTAGTCGCTGGCTGGGTAGCGGCCATAGTCGCCGCCGTAGGTGAAGATTTCCTTTCCCGTGATGGGGCTCACATCGCGCAGCGCCTGGTCAACAAAGTCCCAGATGAAGCCGCCCTGGTACTTGGGATAGCGGCGTATCAGCTCCCAGTACTCCTTGAGGCCTCCCATCGAGTTGCCCATGGCGTGGGCATACTCGCACTGGATGAGCGGGCGCGTGGCTTCGCTCTGGGCATATCGCTCGCAGTCGTGATAATAGTAATACATCGGGCAGAAGATGTCGGTCTCGCGGGCGAGTTCGGCTCGCTCATACTGCACAGGCCGCGTCGAGTCCTGTGCCTTAATCCAGTCATAGACCTTGACAAAGTTCGGGCCGTGGCCTGCCTCGTTGCCCATCGACCAGATGATGATGCAGGGGTGGTTGCGCAGGGTCTTTATGTTCGCCTCGCTGCGCTCGAGGTGCATCTGCTCAAAGTCTTTGCGTTTAGCCAAGGTCTTCTCGCCGTAGCCCATGCCATGGCTCTCGAGGTTGGCCTCGGCGACCACATATAGGCCGTACTCATCGCACAGGTCGTACCACCGCGGGTCGTCGGGATAGTGGCTGGTACGCACGGCATTGATGTTCAGATGCTTCATGATAGAAATGTCTTGAATCAT
>JAEEVE010000089.1 GCA_016290765.1 Muribaculaceae bacterium | reverse complement strand
CAGCGAATCCACACCCGCGCGATAATGGTCAAGCCAATGATCCAATGCGCCGTACTGTTTTGCTGCCACATCCCAGGTTTCATCAACCTTGTAGTGCTTGTACTCGACCTTGCCAGTCTCCAGGTCGATGTCGTAGGTGGCAACCAATTTGCCACTCTTACCGTTCTGTCCGATGGGGATGAGTCGTCCATCGGCATTCTTCACGGTCGCCATCTCGGTACCAGGCTTCACAGTGGTATGCGAGTGCCCGCCGATGACTACGTCGATATAGTGGCTAGCCTTGATGATATCCACATCGTTGGTTTCTTCGGGGTCATAGCTAGTATATCCGATGTGTGAGATCATCACGACATAGTCGACCTTCTGCACCTCCTTGAGGTACTTGGCCGTAGCATCGGCCACATCGATCGACGGCAGGTAGTGCATGCCAGCATAGTTGCGCTCGCCAATGAGTCCGGCGGGCTGCACATTGATGCCGATGAAACCCACCTTCTTGTCGCCGTAGCGCTTGATGACATAAGGCTCGAACATGCCATCGAGACAAGTACCACTCATGTCGTAGTTGGCGCTGAGTTTCTTAGCCCGGATGTTTTTATAATACTTGGCAACACTCTCAATGCCGTTGTCAAACTCGTGGTTCCCAAGGATAATGATGTCATATCCCAGCGAGTCCATCAAAGAATACTCCACTTCGCCCTCATAGAGTGAGAAAAACACTGTTCCTTGCACAGCGTCACCGGCATGGCCAGTGATTGTGTTGGGATTCTCACTGCGAATTTTGTCATAGATGGCACGTCGGCGCAGGATGCCTCCCTGTCCGTCACTGGCGGGCTCAATCTGGCTGTGGGTGTCGTTGGCGGCGATGACCACCAAGTGCTCGGCCTGCATGGGCACGAGCGTTGCTGCAGCCGCAAATGCGGCGAGCACAAGTCGTTTTACTGTCTTGTTCATGAGTCTATAGTGTTAATGATCTAATCTAAACTAATTGAATTAACAAAAAGATTGCTTCTTGCTTTAAAACTGACAAAGTTACAAAAAAATCTTGGTTTTAGCCTCAAAAAGCACGAAAGTAATGAGAAAATAAATTCCCCGACACCTGTAAGGAAGTGAAACGACCGAGTGGAGCATATATAGCAAATGCGGCAGGGAATGAAATCTCTGCCGCACTTGTTTCTAAATTAATGTGCTCTGACTGCTTACTTGATGATGAGTGGGGTGCCGGTCATCTCCTTGGGCTGTGGAATGCCCATGATTTGGAGAATGGTGGGGGCAACATCGGCAAGACGACCGGGTTTCAGTTCAACGCGTGTGCCATCGGCACGCCACTGGTTATTGGTGACATAGATGCATGGAACTGGGTTTAGCGAGTGGGCCGTGTTGGGCGTTCCGTTGGGGTTGATGGCGTTGTCACAGTTACCATGGTCGGCAATGATGATCACTTCGTAGCCTGCAGCACGAGCAGCCTCGACAGTGGCGTAGGCGCAGTCGTCAATGGTCTCGACGGCGCGCTGGATAGCGGGATACACGCCCGTGTGGCCCACCATGTCGCCGTTGGCATAGTTGACGACGATGAAGTCGTACTGCTCGGTCTTGATGGCATCAACAAGTTTGTCCTTGACCTCATAGGCACTCATCTCGGGCTTGAGGTCGTAGGTAGCCACCTTGGGACTGTTGACCAAGATGCGGTCCTCGTTCTCAAAGGGCTTCTCACGACCACCGTTGAGGAAGAAGGTGACATGTGCATATTTCTCGGTCTCGGCGATATGTAGCTGTTTCTTGCCAAGCGATGACAAGTACTCGGCCAACGTGTTTGACACGTCCTCCTTGTCAAAGAGGATGTGCAGCCCGGTGAATGTGGCGTCATAGGGCGTCATGCAGCAGTAGTGCAAGTCGGCCAGGGTGTGCATGCCCTGGTCGGGCATGTCTTGCTGTGTAAGCACGGTGGTGAGTTCCTTGGCGCGGTCGTTGCGGAAGTTGAAGAAGATGACCACGTCGCCCGGCTGGATGCGGCCATCGACGGTGGTGTTGACAATGGGTTTGATGAACTCGTCGGTCACGCCCTCGTCATAACTCTCCTGGATGGCCTGGGTCATATTGTCGCTCTTGCGCCCCACCCCGTCGACTAGCTGGTCATAGGCTTCCTTGATGCGCTCCCATCGCTTGTCACGGTCCATTGCATAGTAACGACCTGTGATGGTGGCAACAACGCCGGCACTCTTAGCGCAGTGCTCCTCGAGCTGGGCAACGAAGCCCTTGCCACTTTGCGGGTCGGTGTCACGGCCGTCCATGAAGCAGTGTATAAAGACCTTTTTAAGCTCATAGTTGTGGGCGATGTCGCAGAGGGCAAAGAGGTGCTCGAGCGAGCTGTGCACGCCGCCATCGCTGGTCAGTCCCATGAAGTGAATGCCACACCCCGTCTCCTTGGCGCGGGTGAAGGCAGCGACCACTTCGGGGTTCTGCAAGATGGAGCCATCGGCGATGGCGCGGTTGATCTTGACGAGGTCTTGGTAGACCACGCGTCCGGCACCAATGTTCAGGTGCCCCACCTCACTGTTTCCCATCTGACCATCGGGCAGGCCGACATCCTCGCCACAGGCCATGAGTTGGGTGTTGGGGTATTTTGTACAAAGCAAGTCCCAGTAGGGAGTCTTGGTAAAGAAAATCGCGTTGCTGCGGGTGGGAGGCGCGATGCCCCATCCGTCCAGAATCATTAACAGTGCTTTTCTAGTTTCCATTGTGAAAAATAAACGTGTGAATAATTGGAGTGCAAAGTTACGATTTTTTGTTGAGATAATGTGGTAGATGTGCGAAATATTTTCTTCGGGTGACAAATGAACGACACCGACCCATGCCAGGGCCGGTGTCGTTGCATATGCCAATAAGGGAGTATACTACTTCTTCTCCTCCTTTTTGCCAAAGGTGTCCTTGAGGAAGTCGACAGCCTGGTCGACCATCCCCTCAACCTTGTCGTCGAGCGAGTCGGGCGCGATGCTTTTTCCTACCTCAACAACTTTCTTCTTCAGCTCGTCGGCATTTTCAAGCAGATCCCCTGCCTTTTCGCCGATAAACTCCTTGGCCTTGTCCATGAGGTCTCCGCCTTGTCCCATTGCTCCACCAATCATTTCTTTTGCTGAATCGAGGATGCTTTTCTGTTCTTCTGCCATTGTTTTAAACCTATTTATCCAAGTTTCGCCTACTCCCTTTCTAGCGTTTCGGCTTTCTCTTACAAATTTCGGGTACAAATTTAGGCATTATCTGTGAGATTGGCAAGAAAAATGTCAAAAAAAACGAGGGCCATGCCACAAAATGTAACATGACCCTGTTTTATCGTTCGTATTGAAGTTGGCATTAAGCCTCCTTCTTGACGATGATGCGACGCTCTTTGATGCGAGCCTTCTTGCCCGTGAGACCACGCAGGTAGTACAGCTTGGCGCGACGGACCTTACCGTGCTTGTTGATAACGATGCTGTCGATGAACGGCGACTCGATGGGGAAGATACGCTCCACACCGATGTTGTCGCTGATCTTGCGAACGGTGAAACGTTTCTTGGTACCCTCGCCAGTGATCTTGATCACGACGCCACGGTACTGCTGAATACGCTCTTTGTTACCCTCTTTGATACGATAAGCCACGGTGATGGTGTCACCAGGGAAGAATTCGGGCAGTTCCTTGCCAGTAGCAAAAGCCTGCTCGGCAACTTTGATTAAGTCCATTGTAAAGTTGTTTAAATCATTAATTGTCAGTCCGCAACATACACAAGCCACACGATCTTCTTGTCAGAGGTTGCGAAAAGCGGATGCAAAGGTACGATTTAATTGAGAATTGAGAATTGAGAATCGAGAATTATTTTATGGATTCCAACGATATTTAACTTTTATTTAGAAACAGAGCTAACAAAAGTGTCATCCACAGGACTCAAGCCCCTTACAAAGTGAGCCAATGACGACGCTCGTCGTCGGGGAGGTGTTCGATGGCATAGCGCAGGGCGGTTCGCGGCATGGTGTGGGCGTGCTGGGCGAGGAAGTCGCGCAAGATGTTGAGGCCGACGCGCTTGCCCATCTCGCGCAGCATCCATCCCACCGCCTTCTGCATCAGGTCGTGCGGATGATGCAGATGCCACTGGGCATAGCGCAGGGTGAAGAAGGCCTCGCCCTGCCTAAGTGGCTCGAGGGTACAGACCATCGACATGCGCTGACGCCACAGATTGTCACCATCGGCCAACTTGTCAACAATTTGCAACTTTTGTTCTTCGGTGAACGCCGAGGGAGTCATGAGCCAACGGCCCAAGATTTTATATACTGAGAGGTCGACAAGATCCCAGTTGTTGGCACTCTCGGCATGATACAGGTAGAACCGCACCAACTCATCGCGTCGACGTGTCGCATCAGGGTTATCGAGCAGACGGCGGGCACATTGCGCCTCAAATTGCGCCACCAGCACCAATAATCCGCACAGCCGTACCTCATGCCAGGACGACTGCAGCAGCTGCGCAACCTCGTCGAGCGGCAAAGCCGTGGCGCGCTTGGCGACAGCACGGGTCACAGGCACCTTGATGCCCAGGAACTGGTCGCCATAGCCATACTCGCCTGGCGCGGTCTTGAAAAACCGCATCAGGTGGCGTGCCTGTGTCTCGTCGGCAAGTCCCTGCAAGTGGTCGATTACTTGCGTACTGGTCACGAATGTGTCACGATTCTGTGTCACGAATTATCGAATTTTCGATTATTGCAACTTCCTAATTATCAGGAATTAAATAAATTTTGTTAATCAAATGTGTTGTTCGGTTCGCTAAGGTATTGCTGGATGTAGAGCTCGCAGTTGGCTACAAGTTCGTCATACCACTCTTGCCCGAAACGGTCGATGAGGGGCTGACGCAGAAACTGGTAGACACGCAGTCCCTCGCGGCGGCCCATCACCTCGGCACATTTGCAGATCTTCCAACGGTCGTAGTTGACAACCGTGCAATTGGGATGCACCTTGACGCGTGCAGGATAGAGGTAGCACGAGATGGGTTTGCGCCAGTTGATGCGTCCGGCGCGGTAGGCTTTTTCAATGGCACACGAGCATAGTCCACCAGGTTCGTAGCAAGTGAACACACAGTTCTTTCCATCGATAATCTGGGTGACGAGTTCGCCCTCAGGGTCGTGGTAGGCTACCCCGTTCTCCCGGATTTCCTCTTGTGCTCGTGGCAGCAGGTCGTCCCAAATCTCGGGCAGGATGGCTTCGAGCTGTTCGCGTTCCTCCTGGGTGATGGGCGCCCCTGCATCGCCTTCGATGCAGCATGCCCCCAGGCAAGTGTCCAGGTCGCAGCAAAAGAACTTCTCGACAAAGTCAAGCGAGACGAGTATTCCGTTGATATCAAACATTACACTAAATGAGAAAGAGCGTTTTCGAGGTCGGTACTAGAGAGTTTTTGGTGGAGCTCGCCCTTGTAGGCGTAGGAGATGTTGCCAGTCTCCTCACTGACGACGACGGCAACGGCATCGGTAGCCTGCGCGATGCCCAGTGCCGAGCGGTGACGCAGTCCCAGATAGCGCGGCAGTGATGTGTCGTGCGAGACAGGTAAGATACATCCAGCGCTCATCACTTTGTCGCCGGCGATGATGAGGGCGCCGTCGTGCAGCGGGCTATTCTTGAAGAAAATGTTTTCGATGAGGCGCGTGTTGATGTTTGCCTCAATCATGTCGCCCGTACGCTCATAGTCATCAAGAGGCATTTGTCGTTGGATGACAATTAGTGCGCCCGTCTTTGACTTTGACATACTCATGCATGCATACACCACGGGCATAATCCACTTCTTTTCAGAATCGGTGCTCGATTTGTGCTTGAAGATGTTGGCGATAAATCCCCATCCCTTCTGTGAACCGAGTTCAATGAGAAAGCGCTTGATCTGGTCTTGGAAAAGGATGACCAAGATCAGCAAACCGATGTCGATAAACTTGTCCATGATGGTACCGATGAGTCGCATGTCGAAGATTTTGTACATCACAACCCATGCGAGAACGAACGCCAATACGCCCACAAAAATGTTAAGCGTACCTGAGTCTTTCATGGTACGGTAGAGGTAATACAGCATCGTTGCTACCAGCAAGATGTCGACCAAGTCTTTGATGCCAAAGAGTGAAAAGAATGAGGGACCCATTATGATAGTTTACAGTTTACAGTTATTTGTTGCAGGCCTAGATGTACTAGAATCACTAGATTCACTAGACAGCTAAGCTTAGTATTTATTATACATTAACTTAATGAGGGTGCGGGCCTCGACGGCAGCGAGGACGTCGTGGACACGCAGGATGTGGGCGCCGGCAAGTAAGGCCACGGTGTTGAGCACCGTAGTGCCATTGAGGGCCTCGTCGGGGGTGCAATTGAGCGTCTTGTAAATCATTGACTTGCGTGAGATGCCCACCAGCAGCGGGGCACGCAACGAGTGGAACTCCTCGAGCCGTGCCATCAGTTCATAATTCTGTTGCAGCGTCTTGGCAAAGCCAAAGCCCGGGTCAACGACCACATCGCGCACCCCCATGCCACGCAGGGTGTCGAGTTTGCCACGCAGGTCACGCAGCACATCATCGACTACATTGTCATAATCGGTCAATTGCTGCATGGTGGCCGGTGTGCCGCGCATGTGCATCAAGATGTAGGGTACTTGCAGGTCGGCCACTGTGGCAAACATCTGCGGGTCGAGTGTGCCACCCGACACATCGTTGACGATTCCGATGCCCAGTTGCTCGACGGCATATCTTGCCACATCGGCACGGAATGTATCGACCGAAGTAACCACATTGGGTGCGAAGCGATGGATGACCTCCGTAGCCCGTGCCAGCCGCGCCTTCTCTTCATCGGCTGTCACCACAACTGCGCCCGGACGCGTACTGTAAGCCCCGATGTCGATGATGTCCACACCCTCGGCTAGCATCTGCCCCACCCTAGCCTCAATGGCCTGAGTGGTATTGCTGCGGCTTCCGGCATAGAACGAATCGGGCGTCACATTCAGAATGCCCATCACCAGGGGTTCGGTGATGGTCATTCTACCCAGTGTATATGGTTTGAAAGTTCGCATCAATCAGATAAGCCCAACGAGTTGGAGGAAGATGAACACCACCGCCACCGGCGCTATATAGCGCAGACAAATCATCAGATAGTGCATCACCGGCACATTCAGGCGGCCACGATTGGTGAGTTGTTCTGCCACGATGCGACGGTCAAGGAACCAGCCAACGAATACAGCGGTGAACAATCCACCTAAGAGCATGAACACGTTGGAAGACAGATAGTTGAACAGATCAAACAAGTTCATTCCGAAGAGTTTGACCGACGACAATACGTTGAAAGAGAGGGCACACAGCACAGCCAGTACCACAACAATCGATGCCGAGGCCCAGATAGCTTTTTGGCGCGACAGCTGATGCTCCTCCATGAGGAAACTGATAAAAATCTCACTCAACGAGATGGTCGAAGTCAACGAGGCGAAAAGCAGCAGGATGAAGAATAGCACTGCCCAGATGTATCCACCAGCCATCTGCTGGAACACAGATGGCAGTATCTCAAACACCAATTTCGGTCCCGCCTCGGGCTGCATACCGAACGAGAACACCGCCGGGAAAATGACGATGCCCGCCAAGATTGCCACCAAAGTGTCAAGCGCAGCAACAACAACGGCGTCTTTAGTCAGTGAAGTTTCGTCGTTGAAGTAGCTAGCATAGGTGACCAAGCACGCCACGCCCAGCGAGAGCGACATAAACGCCTGTCCAAAAGCATCGACCACGCATCGCCAGTTGAGTTGCGAGAAGTCGGGTGAAAACATAAATGCCAGTCCCTCCTTAGCACCAGGCAGGGTCAATGAGTTGATGCAAAACACAATCAGGATGAAAAACAACAGCGGCATCAAGATGGACGAGATGCGCTCGATGCCTTTTTCCACACCGCGCAACAGGACGGCAAAGTTGACAACCAGGAACAAAAGCGTCCATGCCACCAGCTTCCATGGCGATCCGACAAAGTTGTTGAACATCTCGGAATACTGCTGCGGAGTGTGGTTGGTAAGATTACCCGACACCGCCTGAAACAAGTACTCCACAACCCATCCGCATACCACGCTGTAAAAGCTCAGCACCATCACGGCGCCCATGATGCAGATGTAGGCCATGTGGAAGATATTAGACTTGGGTGCCAGTTGTTTGAGAGCACCCTTCATGTTGCTGTGTGTCGAACGGCCAATGATGAACTCACTGAGCATCACTGGAATGCCCAACAGCGCCACACAGGCAATATAAACGATGATAAATGCTCCACCACCATTCTCACCGGCCTCGTAGGGGAAGCGCCAGATGTTACCCAACCCCACCGCACTACCCACAGTGGCGGCAATAGCACCCATTCGGGTGGCAAATCCTGCTCGTTTTTTATTCATTATCTCTTATCTTTTTAGGAAGCCTAGAACTGAGGGACTGGGTCCATGCGTGACGGGGCGTTCTGGGACTTGTTCTTGTTCTGCTGCTTGCCTTTGGCCTGGTTATGGCTCCTTGGCCTGGTTTTGGCTTTTTGCTTCGTCTTGGTAGCATGCTTGGCTGAGTCGGCTGCCTGATGCAGAGAGTCGGCAACGAGTTCAAATTGACGCATCTGCAGCTGCTCGGCAGGCGTGAGTTGGTGTGTTCGTGTCCGCATGAGATATACAGCGACGACCACCATCACAGCCAGCAACACCAACGCCAAAGCGCCCCTGCGCTCATGCCTCGTCATCGCCAACCAGTCTTTCCTGTCTGCCATAAAAATGAAAATACAAAAATACAACTATTTTCGCACATTATAAAATAATAAGGCATTTTTTCAGAAAAAATTGCTATCTTTGCAGCGTAAAACCCTATTTTGACGCATGAAGAATTTATTTAAAGCCATACCTGTGGGCGTGATGTCGGTCCTGATGATTCTGCTGGTCTCCTACCTGTCGCTTGATCCTGATCCGCTGGGCAAACAGGAGCTTCAGTTGTTTGCTGGTGCCGACAAGGTTGGCCACTTCCTCCTCTATCTGGTTACAGCCTGTGTGTTCATCTCGGACTACGCCAAGTTCAAGTTGCCACATCACACCACGCTGAACCTGGAATTGCTGTTCATGTGCTGCGCGATGTTACTGGGTTTGCTCATGGAAATAGGACAGTTGATTTTGAGCAATGGTCGCGCCTACGACGTCATTGATCTTGTGGCTAACTGCCTGGGTGCCGCTACGGGTTTTGCCTGGATGCACTGGCGCGGGTTGCACAAGATGCGTCGCTGGCTGCTTAGATCGGGTTACCACCACCGCCACCACCATCATCGCCATTGAACATCAGGTCCGAGACTGCGTCTCGAAGTACATTGACATGCCATGTGGCCACTTCAGTTTATTTGAGAAAAATATTGGCGAAAAAGTTGTGTGTGTTGGCAGAATTGTCATTTTTTGATAAATTTTGCGGTATCTCGGAAACAAAAAAGAAAAAAAGTCTCTTTTCTTTTTGTGTTTCGCTCTATTTTCACTAATTTTGCCAACAGATAAACCAACAAACCATTATTATGCTATTCAGTGAACGTATTCGCACCCTGCGCAAGGAGCAAGGAGTGCTGCAACGCCGTCTCGCCGATGCCATTGGCGTGGACGTGCCCATGTACAGCCGTTATGAGCACGGCGAGCGTCATCCCAAGCGTGCCCAGGTCGTGAAACTGGCTCGCTTGCTCAAGACCGACGCCAACGAGTTGGTTGCCCTGTGGCTTGCCGAGGAAGCAATGAATGCCATCGGCCATGACAAGATGAGTGGCCGAGCTGCCGAGCTGCTGCGTGAACTACTCGCACCTTCATCTCCCAAAACACAGTCCCCCCAAGCCCCTCTAGAGGGGGATGTCCAGTGTGATACAAATAACAGTACCCCCTTTATGGGGGCAGGGGAACAGGAGCTAGACCCGACGCTAGTGAAGGCGGTGGAGATGGATGCTGCCAGCCGCACCCTCTTGTCACAACTTGGCAGCAACCCGATGCCTTATTATATAAAAGGTGCCGCACGC
>JAEEVE010000088.1 GCA_016290765.1 Muribaculaceae bacterium | reverse complement strand
GCGATAGGTTGCGCCAGTCTCTTGCTCTATGCCAGGCCAGGTGTAATCTTCGTTACTGTAGGTGCCGCTGGTGTAATTGACAATCTGCAATCCCAGCTGCCGCGCCCACGATGCGTTATGATCATTATACCACTCATAGGGTGGGATAAAATAGGGCGCGTTCTGGGGTGAGATACCATGGCGTGCCAGACGCGAGAACGCGCGCTGCAGGTCTTCGACAAATTCTTCCTTACTTACCAAGCATGAGTCACGCTTTTCCCAGGGTGCATACAGCAGATGCCCATTGCTGTGCGTGCCCACATAATGCCCGTTGGCGACCAAGGTGTCAACTATCGCGGGATACAACTCAAGGAATCGGCCGGTAAAGAAAAACGCACCTTTTACCCCCTTCTGGCGTAGCGTGGTGATGATATGCTCGGCGCCGTCTGCGCGGTCATCGGCGGTGAACACCAGGCAAACTTGTGGCTTGTTCGGATTACCCTTGACAATGCCGCCGTAACGGTAGACCGGCGCACCGTCAGTGTTGCCCGCTTGGCGGCGACCCTCGGCCTCGTAACTAGCCAAGGGGAACGTCAGCGAGGCAGTGCCATCCATGGTGGGCTCGTTGGTGCTATAGTCGTGCGTGTGATCGTGATACACCACATCGCCAGGCTGCACATCGGTGTAGATGTTGCTTACTACATAGGGCAAATAGCCGTCGATGTTCACACCTTTCAGACTATTAAATATGGTGGCATACACAGGTCCGTCAACCAATCCCCCCGTAGGAAAGCCTACCCGCTCCATCACCCAGTTGCTGTGGGTGGCGTTGGGATAGGTGCCACCGATAGGCAATTCGACAATCATACTGGTTCCCCAAGGATTGCAGCCAAATAGCCAGTCGCGCAATGCTGCTTCCATCTCGGCAAATGTCTGGTCACCAGTGAGTTCGCGGTAGAGGATGCTCTGCGTGAGCAAGGCAGTAGTTAGGTTGTTGCTGCACCAGATGCCCGGCACGCCCCACAGGAAAGGATGGTCACTTGCGCGCTCGCGCACGCGCGCAAGACCGCTGTGAAGGTTGCGTACAAACTCGGCACGAACGCGTTCGTTGCCAGCCATCGCCAACTGGGAGTGACCCATATTCATGAACGGATACCACTGGTAGTGGCGCGCACTGTCAGCACCCATCCACGGCGTGACAGGCTCGCGACGTCCATATTCGATGGCTTGTGTCAGATATTGGCTGTCACCCGTCATCTTGTATAGTTCGGCGGCACCCAGTTCCATGTCATCCACCCAGTTGTCCTCCTCGTAGATGTATGGCGACACTACCGACACCGTTTGGGTGTTGCCCGGCTTGTCCACGCCCACCTGGTAGGCGGCAGCGGCTTTGCTGCCGATGTGCGACGCGAAATCAGGATAGAAGGGTTGAAGCACGCGGCTGCCCAGGGCAAAGTCGCTGGCAAATTTCCCGGCTGTGCTGGCGGCACCCATCGTGGCATTCATGTATTTGCCGCGCTGTTGTGGCTTGCCGTCAATAAAATATACTGGGCGGCCACCACCAGGGCCGCGGCCATAGTCGGCTGGGTCATCCTTGGGCATCTTCATGCCGATGTGGTCACGGTCATCGGCAATCTGGTTGTACAGTTCGCCAGGCGCAGGGTTCATCCTGTCGAGCCAGTCCAGTCCCCATTTGATTTGGTCCACGATGTCGGGGACGTGATTGGCACCGGCGTCACCGTTGGCTTGATAGCGGTCGCCAAACACCTCGGGATGACGTTCATAGGCAAACATGAGTTGATAGATGGCATTGGCGCTCGTGGAGGTGTATTGCAGCAGGTCGGCAGCATCATGCCAGCCGCCACGCACGTCGATTGTTTGTCCTTCAAGCGTGGGATGATAGCGTACAAAGGCATCGCGGGTGTGGCAACTGTCGCGTTGGAACGGGTTGTAACCGCACTGTTGTTGGCGCATGTAGTTCAGCAGAAAGTCGGCGCACCCGTTATATACGCGCGTATTGATAGGAAAGGTAGGCGACAGGGCCTCGCCAACCTTGATGCGGTATGCACCGGGATGGGTAAAAGCACTGAAATCAAGCCGGTAGGTCGATGCCATGTGCTGCAACGGACGTGTCGCCCTCACCTCATTGCCATGATACACTACTCGACCTGTGAAGGCATCAATCAGTTCAAATGAATTGACGGCGACAGGGTCATTTGACATCAGCACCGCCACCTTGGTCGACACCGGAAGGTAGCCTAACTGGTTAATGCGTATCCACGCCTCACCCTGCATTGCAACGATGGTCATCACCGCCATCAATGCAACCAAAAATCGCTTGCTCATGATTTTAATGTTTTTTCTGCTGCAAATGTAGCAAAAAAATCGCGAACCATACGATTTTTTCGCATGGTTCGCGTCAATTCAGATGACAAAGAATAAATTCTTTAAATCCTTAAATTCCTGATAAGAAGAGTCGTGAACTTACTTGACGACCTTCTTGCCGTTCTCGATGACGATGCCACGATAGTTGGCGTCAACGGGCTGGCCCAGCAGGTTGTAGCGGCCAGTGCTCACCTGGGTGTCGCTCTTGACCTCGGTGATGGCAGTGCTGCCGCCGGCAGGCATATAGATGACCTCGCCCAGCTGGTCGTTGTCGGCCTTGTCAACAATGACTTGAGCAATGTGCTCCTCGTCCTGGACTTCGACACTCCAGATGTTGCCCTGTGCATAGCTGGTGGCGGCGGTGTTGTTGTACCAGTCGTATTGCACATAGGGGTCGCCATTGCCGTTGTCGATAAACACATTCTCGCCAGGGTTGTAGTCCTCGGCATCGCGGTTAAGTTTGCCGGCGTTGATGTCAACATTGCCGATGACGGTTACACCCCAAACATTGCCCTCGATGCGGTTGCCCCTCATGTAGGCCTTTGCGATGATGCCATCGCCCGACGAGTTGCAGGTAATGTTTAGGCCACTACCGCCCATGTTGGGGTCAGAAATGTACTTGTTGTTAAGCACTATGTTGTTCTCCATGATCACATTGCCCGGACCGGTCAGCGTGATGCCATAGGAACAGTTCTCAACAAAGTTGTCGCGAACGTAGAGCGTACCCGTTGGAGGATTGCCCAGCAGGCAAGCCAGGGCAATGCCACCCGAACGCGTGGTCTCGGCAGGACCATGAACTTCGTTACCTTCGACAATGATGTCATAAGGACCCGTAGCGCTCAAGTTGATACCCGGATACAGGCGAGTGCTGGCTGCAGGCTTGTTAATCACATTTTCCTTGAAGATGATGCCACAAGCGACATTGGCACCGCTGCCCACAGCCGACAATGCTGGGTTCTCGAAAACGCAGCCTTGTACCAAGTTGCCCTTGCTCAAACTGGTGAAGTTAATCACAGCGTTAGCACTCTTGCTGTTGTGGTTGTTAAAGGTGCAATCGGTGATTGTCAAACAACCGTCTTCGGTGCCATTGCCATAAGTGATACCTACATAATTGAATGTGCAGTCGGTGATTGATACCGATGCCCCTTCCTTGTACAAACGGAATCCCTTGGCTTGTTCTTCCGAGCCCTCGGCGGCACCAAAGGTGGCTCCATAGGCCGACAGGGCGCCATTGATTTCCATCGAAGCCTTGCCACCAAACAACAATACCTCACCTTCGTTGACCTGAAGGTCGCCATTGATGGTGAAGTAATTCTTGCTCAGAACGATGTTGTTGTCATCAAAGCCGATGCCCTCGACGCCATCGGGTAGCGAGGCGGGAAGATTGACCACATAGGAGCCGTCTTCAAGGATAGCGACACCTGTACCGTCTTCCATGACGGGGACCAGTTCGGCCAGTTGTGGGAGTGTGTAGACCTTGGCCTGTGCTAGAAGAGCAAAGGCCATCAGAGATAGGGTAAAAAATTTCTTCATAACAAATTCACGATAATTATTGGGTTAGTAAATAAGAATTTGTGCAAAAGTAATGATTTTTTTTAATATGGCAAAAATTTCTATTACTTTGACATCTCAATCTGTTTGATAAGCGCATAGTTAAAACGTTCGATGTCGGTGAGTACAATGCTGCCCTTGCCTTTTTTGTACCACGGCTGTGCATCAAAGTAGCGCTGCGTGGCTGCATCCCTAAACGTATCACCGTGACGGGCATAGATCTCGCCGCGCATCAGCGTGAGCACCTCCTTGGGGAACACACTTAGAATTTGGTGGGTCAACGGAATGACCGAGGCAAAAGCCCATTTGCCCGGAATATCCTTGTAAGCGCTCTGCTCAAGGACTAGTTCAGAATTGTTCTCAACTTTGGGCATGTGGTCGACATGCGGCTCGTCACGCACCACGTCGACATGCAGGCCACCCGTGGTGGGAGTAAGCTTCCATGCCATAGGGCCCATGATGGCTCCGGCACCGCCACCACCCGGAATGTTGGCATGGTAGTTGGGGTGGCTTGGGTCGCCACGGCTAACGCGTTGATTGCCGTAGAGCATGATGAGAGATGATGCGTCATCATCGAGGCAGAAGGTTTCCCAGATGCCCGGGTCGGTCTGCCAGCTCTCGCCACTGTAGTGCGGCAACTTTGGTCCAAAAACAGCATGGTCGCCCTTTGGAGTGGAGTAGTTGCCAGCAAACACTTTTTGAACCCATAGCACCCAAGCGTTATGGTTGCGATCTGGTTCTGACACATAGTAGTAGGCACTCACAGGTTGATCTTGGGTGTTGCGCTCGACAAGCATCACATAGTTACCCAGGCGCTCCACATTGTAATGTGAGTTGCGGTCGCCCTCCTTCTGCACCTTCCCAGCCTTGTATTCAAGTGGCTTGATAGGGTCAACCCATTTCTCAGGAGCGGGACCACCCTCTGGCTGGACGTCAATGCTGTTGTCTTGGGAGTTGTAGAAAGTGTAGAACAGGAAAAAACCATTGGTCCAGTAGCTGGCATCACCTAGAAGCAATTTCTTCACAGGCAACACCTGGCGCTTGGCGTTGCGAGCCTTCATGTCAAGGGATATCTGGCTGACCATTGCTTCGTTAGGCGACTCGTCGCCACACCAGTTGGGCACCATCCTTGGGTCATATTGTGCATTCATCGATAGGCACATCATCGTTAAGCTAAGAAATAATAATTTTCTCATTGTTTTGTAGTTTTTGTTGGGTCGTTATCTGGGTTTACTTTGTGCAATGTATTTACAATCAGAGCGATTGCACCATCACCTGTCACATTGCAGGCGGTGCCGAAACTGTCCATCGTGATATAAAGGGCAATCATCATTGCCTGCTGCTCGGCATTGAAGCCCAGGATGCTTTGCAGTACACCCAGCGCGGCCATGATCGCTCCACCAGGTACACCAGGAGCAGCAACCATCATTACGCCCAACATCATCACAAACCCCAGGAACATGCCGAACTCGATGGGCAAGCCGCGCATCAGCATCAGTGCAACAGCACAGGCAGTAATCTTCATCGCGCTGCCCGACAGGTGGATGGTCGCACACAATGGCACCACAAAACCAGCAATGCCAGGACGGACATCATTCAATTGGGTCTGCTTGAGCGTGACAGGAATGGTTGCGGCGCTGCTTGATGTTCCCAGAGCGGTGAAATAGGCAGGTAACATCTTAACCAATGCCTTAATGGGGTTGCGGCGCGCAATGGCACCGGCAATGCAATACTGAACAACCAGCAGAATGATGTGCATGGCAAAAATGACACCGATAATTGAGATGAACACCTGGACGATGTGCCAGGCCTGGCCTGTGTGTGCCATGCTCATGAAGATGCCCATGATGTAGAGAGGGAGCAATGGGATGAGTGCCACCTCGATGGTTTTGGCGACAATTTCGCGAAATTCGCCGAAGCCACGCTTGAGCGACTCAGAACCAAAGTGAGCAATGCCCAGACCCATGGCAAATGATAGCACCAATGCGCTCATCACATCCATCAGCGGCGGGATGGCAATGGAGAAGTATGGCTCAATCTTGGTCTCGTCGGCAATCACTTGGGCTGCAGCGGCTGGATCGATCAGATGGGGAAACACAGTGATACTGGTGCCATAGGAAAACAGGCCTGAGAACACAGTGTCGCCATAGGCTATCAGCGCTGTAATCAGCAACAACTTCCCCGCACCCTTACCAATGTCGGCAATCGCTGGAGTCACGAGGCCCACAATGATGAGAGGGATGAGGAACGACAGGAAATTGCTGAACACACTGTTGAATGTCACAAACAGGCGCACACACCACAAGGGCAGCACATTGCCCAGCAAGATACCCAGCACGATGGCAATCACCACCCGCAGCAGCAATGGAATTTTCTTTAACCGGATCTTCATTTTTATCAGTCTGCTGGATTGACGGCCTTGGGAGTCCAGTGTTTGAAGAAGTCAAGCACTTTTGTTTGGTTGTAACTCTTGCCCTCTTCGAGTAGTCCTGAGTCTTGAATATGGACCACTTGACCTTCGCCATTGAGCACCACTAGCACAGGATAGCCAAATCGGCCAGCGTTGCCCAAGCGCTTGAGCATCGCCTTACCCGCCTCACCGCTCTTGCGAGGGTGGTAGTTCACGTGGATATATACAAAGTTCTCCTCAACAACTTGACGGATAGCCTCGTCGTCGGTGATAAACTTGGCAAACTTGAGGCACCAAGGGCACCAGTTGCCGCCTACTTGGCAAATCACAAACTTGCCTTCAGCCTTTGCTTGGGCTACCGCCTGGTCAATCTGAGTCATAGGGTCCAGGCTCTCATCATACACCTTCGCCGGGGTGTCTTGCGCACTCAGGGCACAGCACACGAGCAAAGTCATTAAGGAGGTCAATAATGCTTTTTTCATCGTTAAAAAGAGTTTTGTTGTTTTACGCTGCAAATATAGCAAAATTACTTGGATTGAGAAACGTATTTCTTTTGCAAACCAAGAATAAACACTAAGAATTGTGTTTTTGTGAAGATATTGTTGCTTTTGACAGAATTATTGATTAACTTTGTGCCGAAATAGTTGAAAACAGATTTTTATTAATTTAAAAATACTAATTCATGAAGAATCTTTTAGCTATACTCACCCTAATCGTCATCGCGATGACGATAGGGACTGCTCAGGCGCAACTGTTAAATACTCAACGCGCTTCAAAGCTAGTGCTTAAAGGCGATGTCAATGGTGATGGCAGTGTCGACATCAGTGATGTCAACGCCGTCATCAATATAATGTTGGGCAAAGGGATCTACGCGGGCAATACCAGTGGCGATGTCAATGGCGATGAGGTTGTCGACATCTCAGATGTGAACATGGTCCTTAACATCTTGCTTGGAAAGATTGACAACACGCCCACCGTGGCCGATATGAACGAGGCTGTTAAAGAGTGCGCCCAAGTGATGATGAGCCAGTATTTGATGAATCAAGGCTTTAGCGGTGAGGGTGGCATTAGGATGTTCTATGGCAACTATCCGGGTCAGGACTTCTTCTTTAACCTGCCAGGCTGGGATGCACTCGTCAATCAGGACATTCATGAGATTTCCAGTTCTATTTACACTTATTATCCATGGCATTATTATCAGAGGCTAGCCGATGAAGCTAATGTCATATTAAAGTACATTGACCGTGTTGATGCCAATCAAAGCACCAAGAAGTTCATTCGAGCGGAAGCATTGACTTTCCATGCTTATGCCTATCTGATGTTGTCGCAAATCTACTGTAAACGCTGGGTTGATTCGAACAATGGAAGCACCAGCGGACTGCCACTTGACCTCAATTTGTCGAATGGAATCCCCGAACTGATGACTCTGGCCGAGACCTATGAACTCATTTATAGCGAACTGGATGAGGCCATCGCGCTCTATAAGGCATCGGGACTTTATCATCCAGCCAGTGGATGGTATTTGCCCGATATCGAGGTCGCATATGCTATCTATGCCCGAGCGGCATTGACCAGAAACGACTGGACAAATGCTGCGGCTTATGCTCCATTGGCACGCGAGGGACACCCACTCATGGGCACAGAAACACTGTTGACCGATGGTTTCTGCAACAACAATAGTGAGTGGATTTGGGGTGGATTCAGCGATGAGCTCTATTACTATAGCTACCATGCTTACATTGCTTATAACAGTAATTCTAATGCCGTCCGCAGCTATCCCAAGTGCATTAGCCGGGAGTTGTTCGAGCAAATTCCAGCCACCGATGTGCGCAAGCAATGGTGGCTCGATCCCACTGGCTATGACTACAACATGTTAAACGGAAGGGCTGACAGGTATTCCGATTTGGATGCACTTGCTAGAAGCCAGCATCCCGACATCTCCGATAATGCTTATGTATATGCCTACATGCAGTGGAAAGTGCGTTGCAACGAAATGCCAGGAATTGCTGACCTGTGCATCTTCAGGTCGTCCGAGATGCTTCTTATCGAGGCCGAGGCACAATGCATGATGGGTAACAACACAGCGGCACAAGCGGCACTGGTGGCATTGAACAAGACCAGCGGACGAGACCCGCAGTATGCCTGCAACAAGACGGGAGCCGACCTGCTCAACGAGATCAAACTATACCGCCGCATCGAACTCTGGGGTGAGGGATTTGACTGGTTTGATCTCAAGCGATGGAAAGACACACTCGTGCGACACACCTTTGAAGATGGTGGCAACTTCATAGAGCCGTTTGCGGTCACCATTACTCCCGAAGAGAAAAACGAGTGGACCTATGTGATCCCAATAGATTATGTTACCAATAATAACTAAATAAAAAGGGTTTTCATCTAAAATTGCAGGTAATCATCCGTTACCTGCAATTTTTTTGCTACCTTTGTAGTTCATTAAAGAATTTAGTAATCCAACAAGCCTCACTGAAAGTACCCCTTTAGGGGGATTTAGGAGGCCTTATACAATGATCACGATACAACGATACATTCCGCAGATGCGGGCTGATTGGGACGATCTGGTGGCAGGAGCGCGCAATGGAACTTTTCTTCATTTGCGCAGTTTTATGGACTATCACAGCGACCGCTTCACCGACCACTCGCTCATGGCGATGCGTGACGGTGCGATGTTGGCTGTGTTACCTGCTAATCAAGACGGTGACACGCTGTGGTCGCATCAGGGACTGACTTATGGCGGCTGGATCATGCCCAGCAAGCATATTGACCCCAGTGTGATGCTCGACGTGATGCAGCTCACCATCGATTACCTGCGAGAGCATGGCTTCAAGCGCATGGTCTACAAGCCCGTTCCGCACATCTACCATCGCTATCCTGCCGAGGACGACCTCTATGCCTTGTGGCGTTGTGGAGGGAGGCTCCTGGAGTGCGGCATCAGTGCCACCATCGACCTGACCAATCGCCTGCCGCTGGACCGCGGATGCCGCAGTGCGTCGAACGCCGCCAGAAGGGGTGGGGTAGAGGTGGCGCGAAGCCAAGACTGGGAGGGATACTGGCAGGTGCTTTCACAAGTGCTGGCCGAGCGACACGACACACGCCCTGTGCACACTATCGACGAGATTCGACTGCTTGTTCAGCGTTTCCCCGATCGCATCAAGCTTTTCACGGCCAATGTCAGTGACGAGCTGGTGGCAGGTGTTGTAATATTCGAGGTGGGCTCGGTGGCGCATGCACAGTACATCGCAGCCTCTGAGCATGGACGTGAGCTCAAGGCATTGACACGCCTTTTCGACTGGCTCATTGACCACTACGCCGAGCGAGAGTTCCACTACTTTGACTTCGGCATCTCAACCGAGCAGCACGGCACTGTTCTCAACAGGGGCCTTGTGCAGCAAAAGTGCCGTTTGGGCGGCCGAGGCATCCTTTATCCCATCTATGAAGTAACTGTCTAGTCTGGTTCCTCTAATGCTTCTAGCCAAGAATTGAAAAACGACACCAACATATCGCGGCTGGCCATGAAGGCGATGGGGCTCTTTGGAGGCGTACAGGTGATGGGCATTCTTTGCTCCATCATACGCACCAAGCTTGTTGCCATTTGGATTGGACCCGTTGGTGTGGGGCTCTTCGGCCTTTTTAACAACGCACTCGAGATGATCAACACGGGCACCAACTTGGGTATCCGTGGAAGCAGTGTGCGTGATATCTCGCAGGCTGTCGCTGGTGACGACCGAACCCTCATCTCGCGCATTATCGTC
>JAEEVE010000087.1 GCA_016290765.1 Muribaculaceae bacterium | reverse complement strand
TTCTCTTGAGACCGTTCTTTATTCTGCTGGGACAGCGATTCACTCCGTTGGGAAATCTCTTTCAGCTCAAGATACAACTTGTTGATCTCATTCTGCTTGGTGACGGCATCAAGTTTTTTCCTTTTCTGCCAAATGATTGTAAGAAATACAATCAGAGCAATAACCGCTAATGCGGCCAAGGCTATAAGTCGTACCCTAATGCTGCTTATCTGCTTTTCATTCTCGCTCAATTGGAGAATATAACTATCCTCAGTGTCTTTCAGTTTGGTAGCCTCAGATGCTATCAACTTGTTGCCAGCAATATTGTCAGCGGCATTGTCATGCTCATAATAACTGGCAATGTCACCACTAGCATAATCAACCATTGCTGACGCTCTGTAGTAGAGCATACTATCTATGGCTGAATTGATAGTACACTTATCTAAAAGCTTCTTTGCCGAATCAACATTCCCCGTTGCAGCATAGGCTTGCGCCAGCATAAGTTGGCATCTTGAATGGGTTGTGACAGATGCCGGCAAGTCAAGTACCAGTGAGAATAAACGAATGGCCATGGAGTAGTCTTTCGTATAGAACTTATTCGAGCCAAGGGTAGCAAGATTGGCACTGAGGTATTTCATGTTGTTCTGCGACAGTGACTTCATCAGTGCAGGAAGCATATAACGCCAGTCGGGGTGTCCATCAGCCAAACAGGACAATGAGGCCAACTCCGATAAGCATGCCATCTCATAGAATGATTGACCCGACTCTTTCAAGTGTGACAAGGCACGTTGGTAATACGTCATTGTCAGATTTGAAGCAACATATTCGTACTGATATAATTCAGCAATCCTGAACAATATATATCCCAAATTGGCGTGGTCGTCGGGGCGGGCAGCTACCTCGGCACGCTTAAGCCAGTATATGGCACTGTCGAGATGATTCAACTCGGTCATCACACAGCCCTTGTAGATGAGCGAGCGGATGCGGCGGTCATAGTCGCCGTCCTTCTTGTCTACAAAATAATCCACAGCAATGTTGATATCCGAATCGCTGGTGGCGGGGATATCGGCCTTGTATTTAGCCTGGGTGAGTAGCAGGGCGTGGTAGGCGCGGTTCTCGGGGTCAGTGAGCGAGTCAGCGGGGATGGCTGCGAGCAGGGCTGCGGCACTGTCGGGAGCCACGGCGATGAGCGAGTCCAGTTCCACCAGCCGCGGCGACACCGCTACCTGACGGCGGCAACCCATCAACAGGAGCAACACCATCAATGCTATTACACTTGCTTTTTTCACGATTTAATAAGGATTCGCTTTCAGATGCTCCCAGTACCCTAAGCAATAAGCTCTATGAAGGTGATTGATCAACTATTGCTAAAGATGCCGAGGCTCATGACCTACTATAGATATTTCTCGCCGAAGCGGGTGCGGACCTCGTTGACATAGAGGCGGATGCGTTGTTCTTCGTCCTTGGGGACGATGAGCAGGGCATCATCAACATCAGCAACGATGTAGTTGTCCAGTCCTGAAAGTACCACCACCTTGTCACCGCCGACGGCGATGACATTGTTGTGGCTATTGTAGAGGAGATTCTGGTCGTGCTGCGTGACGTTTCCGTCCTTGTCATACTGCGGCGCGTTGTCGTAAAGCGAGCCCCACGTTCCCAAATCGCTCCATCCGAAGTCGACGCACTCAACAAACACGTTGGGTGCCTTCTCCATCACGGCAAAGTCGATGGAGATATTGGGGCAGGCGGCATAGTTGGCGTTGATGAACTCCTGCTCGTTGATGGTACCAAAGTGCTCCAGCCCACGGGCAAATACTGCCTCGATGTCGGGGGCATTGGTGGCCATGGCGTGAAGGATGGACTGCGCACTCCAGAAGAACATGCCCGAGTTCCAGAAGAACTCACCTGTGCTAAGGAAGACGCGGGCCAATTCCTCATTGGGTTTCTCGGTAAAGGTTTTTACCTGACTGAAGTCGGCATCCATTGCCTCACCCACCTGGATGTAGCCGTAGCCCGTTTCGGGGCGGTTGGGTTTGATGCCCAGGGTGAGGATGGCATCGTGGCGGTCGATGAAGTCAAAGGCCTTGAGCACGCTGGTGCGGAATTCTTCGGTCTTCATGATCAGGTGGTCGCTGGGCGCCACCATGATGCGCGCGTCGGGATTTAGTGCCGCAATGTGATGAGCCGCCCATGCAATGCAGGGCGCAGTGTTGCGGCGAGCTGGCTCTAGGAGGATTTGGCTAGGAGCGATCTGAGGCAATTGTTCACGGATGATGTCGGCATACTGCTCGTTGGTCATCAGAATGATATTCTCGTCGGGAACAATGCCTGCCATGCGGTCGACCGACATCTGCAGCAGGCTACGACCTGTGCCGAAAAAGTCTAGGAACTGTTTGGGTCTCGAAGCTCGGCTGTAAGGCCAGAAACGGCTGCCCACACCGCCGCACATGATCACACAATATCGATTGTTGTTACTCATATTCAATTGTTTGTTATAGTTTGCTTTGAAAAGGTTTGTAAAGTTACTAAAAAAACTGCGACCAAGTGCAATCTACCCAAGATTTTAAGAAATTTTACATAGATTTGATTCATTATTCTCCCACTTTAATAAAAAAAGCTGTACCTTTGCCACACAAAGCAAATACAACGAAATGAAAAAGATAATGTCTACAATGTTGGCGGCCGCTTTGGCCGTTTCTGCGACCGTTGCACAACAGATGCCCGTTGCCCCCGAGTTCCTCAAACCTGGCGACAAAGTCGCAGTCCTGTCGCTTGCCTCCACCCCTAAGAAAGCCTATATCGACGCTGCCCAGGCCACGCTGCAGCGCTGGGGCTACCGCCCAGTCGTGGGCGAGCATGTGCTGGACAATTGCCACGGCTATGCGGGCACACCGCAACAGCGCGCCGACGACCTGTTGAAGGCCCTTCGCGACCCCGAGGTGAAAGCCATCCTTAGCACACGCGGTGGCTACGGCTCGTCGATGATGCTGGGGTTGATTGACCCCGACACGCTGGCTAAGTATCCCAAGTGGATAATCGGCTACAGCGACATCACCTCGCTGCACAGCGCACAAGTGCGGGCGGGCAACATGAGCATCCACGCCAATATGTGCGGCAACCTTGCCGACAAGGATGCGGTGCCCGAGATTCAGGACTATCTGCGCGACTTGTTGCGCGGCCAATTGCCCAGTTACACAGTTCCGGCACACCCCTACAACCAACTGGGTCATGCCCAAGGCATCGTGCTGGGCGGCAACATGGCGGTGTTCAGCGTCAACTTCTCGGGATCGGCACAGTGGGACTTCCTGGACCGCGACTATATCGCCGAACGCGACATCATCCTCTTCTTTGAGGACGTGGGCGAGAGCATCCCTCGCGTGGCAAGCATGCTCACCCAGCTGCGCCTCAAGGGCGTGCTGCATCGGGTCAAGGGCATCATGATAGGGCGCTTTACCGACTACAAGCCGCAGAACGACTATGAGAATATGAACGATATGCTGCACGACCAGCTGTCGAGTTTCGGGCTGGACATCCCCATCTGCTATGATTTCCCCGCCAGCCACGACGAGTCGTGGAACTACCCAATCATCGAGGGCTGCCCCGCCACCCTCGATGTCACCGAGACCGGCGTGACACTGCGGTTCATCCGATAAATCTAGTTAAGACATAAGTACATAAGGCCGCCTGGTTGGAGATCCATCCAGGCGGTCATTATATGAATCGTTAGTTACCCTCCTCGTACACGCCTAATTGAACAAATCTTCCACAAATGACCGAACAAATCGGCCACAAATGACCGAACGAATTGACCACAAATGACCGAACAAATCGGCCGCAAACAACCGAAAATTGAAGAAAAATTTGTACAATTCACTAAAAGCCACTACCTTTGCCGCACAACTAACGAGAAGACAATGAAAGAATATAAATCAAGACTTGCAGACATACTCCTCGCTCGAAAATTGGGAGGAAAAGGCGCTGTCCTCATAGAGGGCCCGAAATGGTGTGGAAAAACCACCACAGCTCAGCAGCTAGCGAAGAGTATCTTAGACTTGGGCAATATGGATACGCTGAAGCAGAGTAGGCAAATGATGGAAATTAGTCCTTCAACATTGCTATTGGGCGAGACACCGCGGTTGATTGATGAGTGGCAAACTATCCCTTCATTATGGGATAATATAAGAACTGAAGTAGATGCCCGTGGCGAAGTAGCACAATTCATTTTGACAGGTTCTTCAGTTCCACCGCAAACTGATGAAACAATTCATAGCGGTACAGGCCGATTCGGTAGAATCAGAATGCGCCCTATGAGCTTGTTTGAGTCGGGAGAATCATCTGGTTGCATAACTTTAAACCAATTGTTCAACGGCGAGTCTTTCACACCTCAGGTCAATAAACTGGATTTAAATAAAATAGCTTTTCTGACCTGTCGAGGCGGTTGGCCACAAGCTGTATTGCTAAAAGAACAATACGCTCTTGATCAAGCGTTTGATTATGTGGATTCGGTCGCAGAACACGACATTCAGCGAATTGATGGTGTCAAGCGGAATCCAGAACGAGCTAGGCTGCTCATGCGGTCATTTGCCCGCAATATCTCACAGCAAGTCTCATACGCGACCATCAAGGCTGATATGCAATCAAATGATTCAAAGACGCTTGACGAAGATACTGTAGCCGATTATATTGGAGCACTCAAGCGCTTGTTTGTCATTGAAGATCTTGAGGCATGGAATCCTAATATTCGTAGCAAATCGGCTATCCGCACCAGCAACACTCGACATTTTGTTGACCCTAGTATTGGTACTGCTATATTGGGGTTGGGACCCGATGATTTAGTCCATGATCTAGAATCATTTGGTTTGTTCTTTGAAGATTTGGCTGTTCGAGATCTAAGGGTCTATGCCGATGCCTTAGATGGAAAGTTATACCACTATCGTGACAGTTCTGGCTTGGAATGTGACACGGTGTTGCACCGTCGCAATGGTGACTATGCACTCATTGAAGTGAAACTAGGCGGTGAAAAACTCATTGATGAAGCAGCCAAAACACTTACGCAATTAGCAGAAACAATTGACACATCGCGTATGAGTACACCTAAATTCTTGATGGTGTTGACTGCGGTTGGGCAATATGCCTATCAGCGGCCAGATGGCATTTTTGTCGTTCCCATAGGTTGCTTGAGAGCCTAGCAAAACGAGGATGTGCCAATTGACACATCCTCGTTGTATGTTATCTGCGTGAGATTTCGCGCAATTGCTCCCGTTCGGTCGCGAACTAAAGGTTCGTGTTTTTGGGGACAGAAGAACATAAGGACAAAAGACCGCCTGGCAGTCAAACATACTGCCAGGCGGTGTTGCTGATTAGCAAGTCCCCCTTTAGGGGGATTTAGGGGGATTTAGGGGGATTATAGAATCACTTTGCGGGCGGTGCCGTCGCTCATGCGGATGATGGTCACACCGCGATGGCTAGTGTCAACGCGCTTACCATCGATGCTGTAGCGTGCCACCTCGTGGGCACTGCCATCACGCACCTCGCTCACGGCACTCTGCACCAACGCGTCGATGCGGAAGGCCGGACTCAGCGTCTGCTCCTGCCAGTTGCCCGAATCGTCCACCAGGCGGAACTTCAGGTCAAACCACCCGTTCTCGCTTGGAGTCGTCACGCCAGCCAGTGAGCCCCGGTAGAAGAAGCCCAAGCCAGGGATGTCATCATATTCCTCCTGATGTTCGATGCCTTCCAGTGGCTGCCACTCGTCAGTACCATAGGGGGCATACAACACCTCGATGGTCATAGGTTGGCACTCATTGTAGTCCCAATTGCTCTCATAGCCATACTCGGTCATATAAGCTATTGACCTTGGATCAAAGTCACCGCCAGCGAACAGGATCTTACCTTCATCGGGAATCTCAAAGCGGTCGGTCACGTTGTTCTCCGCATCGCGGAACTGCAGCATCTTCAACACGGGAGGATTCTGGTCTTCTGTCGTCTGGTCAAAGTGGACCGTCGTCACGTTCTTGCCAGGAATGCCATCGACTGCGACATTGGCGTTGGTGAATTCTAATTCGTATTCTCCGTCCGGATTGCCTCTCCACGAATAGCTCAGACTATCTAATGCATATTTTCCATTCCAAATAACCTCATTGTTATATTTTGCCATCATGGTCGAATAATAGTTTCCACTTCCAATGCTTTCAGCATTCCTTCCCATATACTTATTGGACATATAAATCGTGTTGCCGTTACTCCATTTGTCCCATTTGTTATTTGAAGTGATAGCAATCAAAGGGCAGCTGTTAGCTACTACGCCTTTCTTTTGGACGTAAGTATAGCTGAACATGGGATGGGCAGGATAGTCATCCTTCCGCACGCCAATTTCAGGAGTTAGGACTTCATATATATCATGCACCAGACACTCAAAACTTCGGTCTTGATTGACCATTACTTCAGGACCATCGATATAAGCACTAGCAAGATTAGAATAATCCATCACGCCCAACGTAACAGACATGTTGACTCCCTCAAGTTGTTCATTACCATTCTTTTTAGCATTTATCATCACATGGGCCACTCCATCATCTGAGAATGTTCTACAGGAATTCGAATCATAAAGAATATTATCTAGATAAGTATAGACACGTGCTTCCATTAAAGGATTTTCTACCGCCTCAATCCCCATGGAGGTACGCTTGATTTGCTCTTCGTAAGCTACATAATCACCAGCGTCATTCATCAAAGGGAACGAATCAGTCCCACTAACTTCATTCAGACGATTAATATATATCATGCCCTCATTATCCAGCGTTGTTTCATAAACACAAAACTTATATCTGTCACTGAGTCCATTAATAAAACAAAAAATAGGATAAGGTCTATCTTCAGTTTTTGAGTCATACATAAAAGAATACATATTTACATATCCATAGCCATCTAGTCTCAACAAAGCCGTACCTTGACCATTAATGACATTTCCTTCTTCAATCACTTCGATCCATGGGTCATGGTCTATATAGCGTACTGTTTGGGGAATCAGCAATTCGTTGCTGCTATTATAAATATCCCAACCCATTAAATTGTCAGAATTGATGACATCCAAATAAATGGTTGTGTCTTTATCAATTGTTATTAATTCGTCAATATGTAAGAACTGACGATGTTCCCCAGATTGCTCATAGGTGTTGGTGTAAAGGTCATAAGTGCCAAATGGGATTTTCACAATAAGACCCTTTACTGGACTTCCTTCAGGAGTGTACATGATAGGTTGCCAAAATTCAGACCATTCGGAATTGTAAGCCATTATAGAGTACACGTAAAAAGTGCCGAATTCTTCTTCCTGCAGATTATACATGAGTGTCACAGTTGCAGTATCGGTCAATTCGCTTTCGGCCAAGCGGGGAGCGTTTTGGGATTGACGAGAGCTATAATAGCGGAAGTTGGCTTGTTGCTGTGCTTCCGATGCGTTCTTGTTGACTTGTTTGGCTGGTGTGTATATAGTCTTGCCCTTCTGCTGCTTAATTCTAACTATGTCGCAGGCTCGTTGTGGTTGCTTGGGTTGTGGCAGTGGCTGTGCCGACATTACGAGTGCCGTCAAGCAGAGCATTGCCACGAGGTAAGTAATCTTTTGTTTCATTGGTGTAATGTTTTTAAGAGTTTGACAAAAAGCCTTCCTGGTGCACCGCGCGAATGACCTTCGGGCAGTGCAAAGTTGAGGATATTTCAGATGGCCTCCAAATTTTTCGGCAACTTTTTTCGGGGGCTTGTTACAAGTTTTAAAATGGTAATACGTTGTACAATAATTGATTACAATGTTGCAGGACTATAAAACACCCCTCGTTTTGTAACACTCGTATCCTCAATTTCCACGCAGATTCCGCAGATTTTTAGACAGAAGGACAGAAGGACAAGAGATTTTTTAGATCAGACAGAAGAACAGATTTTTTAGTAGTTAAGTAGTTAAAGGTAGTCAAAGGTAGTTAAGTAGCTAAATGAGCTTTGTTTTATTTTGTTTGATTCTCTACTCAGTCGGCATGAAAAGACTAAATCTGCGTTATCTGCGTGAGACTTATTTTGTAGCTCGCTCAACTAGCACAAATGTTGCGTAAATACGCATAAAAAGTAAATGAAATAGTTGTGCCAATAAAAAATAATGTCTAATTTTGCAACTGAAAATAACGTATTTACGCACAAAAAGTAATTAACGACACATGATTATTAAACGTGATACTCTCTTAAAAAAGCTGGTGCGCAGCAAGCATAATGGCATGATTAAAATTGTCACTGGCATTCGTCGCGCGGGCAAATCGTTTTTATTGTTCAAACTCTTCGTTCAACACTTGAATGACGAAGGCATAGAGAACAGCCACATCATCAAAATAGAGTTGGAAGATAGACGCAATAAAGATCTCCGCAACCCTGACGCTTTGCTGCAATATATAGACAGCAAAATGATAGATGACCAAATGTATTACATTTTGATTGATGAAATTCAGTTGGTTAACGAGTTTGAAGACGTATTAAATAGTTACCTTAAAATTGACAATGCTGACCTTTATGTAACAGGGAGCAATTCGAGATTTCTCTCAAATGATGTTATCACCGAGTTTCGTGGGCGTGGTGAAGAAATAAGAGTCACACCATTGACCTTTCGTGAATTTATGCCCACCCAATCAAATCGAGATTCCGCTTTTGAAGAATATCTCCTTTATGGAGGCCTTCCTCAAGTTGCTCTCATGGATCATATAGAACAAAAAAAGGATTATCTGAAGGCGCTATTTTCTAAGGTATATCTCACAGACATTAAAGAACGTTATGGGATAAAAAATGATGATGATTTGAGTGAACTGATTGATGTGCTGGCCTCTTCAATTGGTGGACTGACAAACCCTTCAAAGCTTGAGCGAACATTTGCATCTGTCAAACATAGCAAAATTACTCATCAAACTATCAAGTCGTATCTGAATTACCTGCAAGAGGCATTTCTTGTTGAAAAATCTATCCGTTATGACATCAAAGGGAAACGATATATAGACACACCAGCTAAGTATTACTTCACCGACCTAGGCTTGCGAAATGCCCGTATCGGTTTTAGGCAGTTTGAAGTGACTCATCTGATGGAAAACCTTATTTTCAACGAACTTTGCATGCGAGGCCTAGATGTTGACGTTGGTGTAATCATCCATAACACAAAAAATGAGAACGGTGTCAGTCAGCGAAAGCAATTGGAAGTTGATTTTGTGTGCAACCAAGGGAGCAAGCGGTACTACATCCAATCGGCCTTGCGATTGCCTACCGAAGAAAAACTCCAGCAAGAGATTCGGTCACTCAAATTGATTGATGACAATTTCCAAAAATTTGTAATCACAGAAGAACCCATAAGCCGCTATTTGGACAACAATGGCATCGTGTTCATGAACATCCATGAATTTTTAATGAACGAGAATAGTTTGTCATAACCTTTTGTTCCCATGAAGAAACTGATACCCATTATACTGCTTTCGGTCCTTGCCATGGTGGTGGCGTGTTCGCAAGGTACGCATCAACGACAATTGGTGCAGGTTGACTCACTGATGAGCAATTTCCTGACCGACTCGGCCTATCATACATTCAAGCAGATTGACCCGGACGAAATTGGCAATCAGACTGAACAGATGTATTACAATGTCCTCAAGTGCGAACTCCGACAGCAGGCTGTTCCACACGACTCGCTCCCCTTTGATCTACCAGTAGACTCTGTGCTGAACCGCTGCATCGCCTACTATAAGCATGCCAACGACCCGCGCAACCTGGTGCGAGCATATCTCTATAAGGGCAAACTGTTGCTAGAGAACAAGCATCAGTATCAAGACGCATCGACCTATCTTAAACTGGCCGAGGAAGACCTGCCACGTGCACACGACGTGCGCCTATCATACCAGACCTACGAGGCCCTTGCCACACTCAATTACTTCTCGGGTAACAAAGACCTGGCGATGGAGTATTCCTACAAGACACTGGCTTGCGCCGAGCAGAGCGGCAATCATCATCAGATGACTTACGCCTGCAACCACTTGGTGGTGCTCTATTTGGAACGGAAAGAGTCTGACAGTGTACGCAAATACAGCAACCGTAGTATATCGCTGCTGAACCAGATGCCGCCCAAAGACCGCTCATACGCCT
>JAEEVE010000086.1 GCA_016290765.1 Muribaculaceae bacterium | reverse complement strand
TGGTAATGATGCGCAATATCAGCGCCAGGAAAACAAGCAACACCGCTGTCGAGCCCACAAAGCCCTCTTCCTCGCCGATGGTACAAAAGATAAAGTCGGTGTGTTGCTCGGGCACATATTTCAGTTTGGTTTGTGTGCCGTTAAGGAAACCCTTGCCCAGGATGCCGCCACTGCCAATGGCAATCTTGCTCTGGTTCACATTATATCCCACGCCGCGTGGGTCGTCGGCAATGCCCAACACCACGGTGATGCGCTTTTGCTGGTGCTCTTGCAGAACGTGGTTGAACGCAAAGTCGACCGTGAACATGAACAGAACCGAAGCAGCGATGAAACCGATGGTTACCAGCAGTCGTTGCACATTCTCGTGAAGCATAGCATAAACCAGGTAGATGACCGTGCCACCAACCATCAAGCCAAAAAACAGATAGCCATTGACATTGACTCCCAGGTAGGTCAATCCCCATGCCAGCAAGCCACCGCCCACGTAGGCCAGCAGCACATTGCGACCCAGGAAGAACGACCGGCAGTAGAACAGCAACATACCCACTGTCAACACCATCACGATGACAAACGCCATGAACGTGCCTAGTGGGATTCCCATCAACATCACGGTAGCAAATTTCAGAACCACCACAAAGTAGGTGATGGCGCACAGGGCGGCAAACAGCACAAACCCGCTCATGCCCTCGCGATAAAGCACGAAGATGAGCGATGTGTAGACTAGCGCCGAACCAGTTTCCCGTTCCAGGATAATGCACAGAATGGGAAGCACTATGATGCCCACAGCAATGGCATAGTTCTTCCAGCTGTTCAAGGCAAAGCCGTAGGTGCTGAACAGTTTGGCCAGTGCCAATGCGGTGGCAAACTTGGCAAATTCGGCGGGCTGCAGGCTCACGGGACCGAATACCAGCCACGACCGTGAGCCCTTGATGTCGGGCGCGACAAAGATGGTGACAATCAGCAGCAAAATCATCACCCCATAGATGGGGTAGGCATAGGCCTCGTAGAGACGGCGGTCAATGAGCAACAGCGACAAACCCAGAATGAACGACAGACCTGCCCACATAAATTGCTTGCCCGAGAATCCTGAGAAGTCAAACATGCTTGCCTTGTCAAAGTTATAGGTAGCAGCATAGATGCTCACCGCGCCTGCCACAATCAGGATGGCATAGAGCACGATGGTCACCCAGTCAATCGACTTGAGCAACGTGCGGTTCTCGCTGTCATGGGTTCGTAGTTCCATCGCTGGTCTTCGCTTGTGGTTTCACTTCGGTTTTCTCTTGGGGCTTCGCCTCGCTCTTGCTCTCTTTCTTCTTGCCACCATACACCTTGGCACTGAACAGGCTAGTGTTGGCCATGCGGTTGGCTACAGCCTCGCGGGCAGGCGAGAGCTTGCCGTTCAGGTATTGCTCAATCATCACCGCACCGATGGGAACGCCGAAGGTGGCACCGAAACCGGCGTTCTCGACATAGACGGCGACGGCAATCTTGGGATCGCTCATCGGCGCAAAGCCCATGAACGCCGAGTGGTCACGGCCATGTGGGTTCTGGGCAGTACCGGTCTTGCCGCATACCTCCCAGCCGGGGATGTTGGCACCGCGGCAGGTACCGCCGGTCACTGCCATGCGCATACCCTCGACAATGGGCGTGTAGTAACTGTTGTTGATGGTGGTCTCGTGTCGCTCGATGCACTTTTTCAGCACACCCACACCATCGATGCGACGCACCACATGCGGCGTGATGTAGTAGCCGCGGTTGGCAATGGTAGCCGCCAGATTGGCGATTTGCAGCGGTGTGGCAAGGATTTCGCCCTGGCCGATGGCGTCACTGATGATGCTGTAGGCACTCCACTTACCCTCTCCTAAGTTCTTGTCATAGTAGGCTTTGTTGGGAATGAATCCGCGGCTCTCGCCAGGCAGATCCACACCTGTCTTGTAACCATAGCCCATCGAAACCATGTGCTTCTTCCACACCTCAAAGGCATTACCCACCGAGCCATACTTGCGCTTGTTCTCGAGCATGTGCTTCAGTCCCCAACAGAAGTAGGCGTTGCACGACGTCTGGATGGCGGGTTTCAGAGGGATGGGCGAGCCGTGACCGTGGCAACCCACGCGCATGCCGCCGCTGATGAAGCCACGGTGGCAGGGATAGGCAGTGCTCAGGTTGATGATTCCCTCATGCAGGAAGATAAGGCCTTGAGTGGGCTTGAATGTCGAGCCAGGAGGATAGGCAGCCATGATAGCGCGGTCAAACAGCGGCATCCTGGGGTCATTGAGCAACATATTGTAATTCTTACCGCGCTCCTTGCCAATGAGCAGCGACGGGTCGTAGCTAGGACTTGACACCAGTGCAAGAATCTCGCCCGTCTTGGGCTCGATGCACACAATGGCGCCCACCTTGCCACGCATCATCCGTTCGCCCAGCTCTTGAAGCTTGATGTCGATGCTCAGGTGCAGGTCGTTGCCTGCCTCGGGCGCCACGTCATTGGCACCGTCGTTGTATCGACCCTTAATTTTGCCCAGAGCGTCGCGAATCAGAATCTCGCTGCCCTTGCGGCCACGCAGCCAGCGTTCATAGCTCTTTTCAACGCCCAGGTCGCCCGTGTAATCGCCCGAGCGATAGTACGAGTCGTTGTCGATGTCGCGTTGGTTCACTTCGCGGATGTCGCCCAGGACATTGGCACCTGCACTGTAGTTGTACTGGCGCAAGATGCGCTGCACGATATAGAATCCCGGGAAGCGGTAGAGCTTCTCTTGCAATCGGCCATAGTCCTGCGCCGACAAGTGGTTCATCACAATCTGCTGCGTGTAGCCCGAGTAATTGCGGCCTTTCTTCATGTCGGCCAAGCGTTTCTCAAACACCTCGCGCGTGATTTGCAGCGTGTTGCACAAGTCCAGTGTGTCGAATGGCTGCACATCCTTGGGAATCATCACTAAGTCGTAGGCGGGCTGGTTGTAGACTATCAGGCTGTCATTGCGGTCAAAAATCAAGCCGCGTGACGGATAAATCACGCGCTCGATAAAGGCATTGCTGTCGGCATTGGCCTTATAGGTGCTGTCGCCCACCTGCAACACAAACAGGCGCACGATGTAGATGCACACCAGCACAATAATGAAACCGGCAATGACAAACTTGCGTTTTTCGAGATTATAGTCTTTTCTCACGACGGGTGCTTACTAAACTGTCCAGAGCTAGCAACAAAATGATGGTCAGCAGACTGCTGGCACCGATGCGCATCAGCGTCAACGGCCAGTTGTGGAGAGTGAAGGCTTGTACCAGAAACAGCATGGCGCTGAAAATGAGCACCAGCGTAGACATATATTTCAAGTAGGCTCCGAAGCCCAGCGTGTCGACACAGGGGATGGGGTTATTCATCTCGTTCTCGCGAGGAACATACAAGGCGAAAACTGGCTCGCGGAAGGCTGCCAGCAGGGTGCAGCACAACGCGTTCATGCCGGGCGTGTTGTTGAACACATCGACAATCAGACCCAGCAAGAAGGCTATGGTCAGCGTGATGTTCATGTGCCATGTCACTGGCAGGCGCAAAATCAGATAGATAAATACCAATGGGGTTGCGATGCCAAAGAGCAAAATCTTGTAGCACATCACCTGCACCAGTACCAGCACGATGAATAATACGGCTATTTGCAAAGCGGTCTTGGTCATGGCCTGCCCTCCTTCTGCTTGATGGTGTCGTTTGGATTCACTTCCAGCATCTTCAACTCTTCGGCCATGTCGTTGGTGATGACACGCACCGTGCTCAGCTGGCTGAAGTTGGTGGTCAATCGCACCTTCAGCGACACGAAACTGTCGCTCAAATTGCGGGCGCGCCCTTCGACGGTACCAACAATGATGCCCTCGGGAAATACAGTTGAGAAACCGCTGGTCACCACTGTGTCGCCCACCTGGTAGGTCAGGTGTTTGGGCAACTCCTCAAGAATGGCATAACGCGAGTCACCGCCCTCCCAGACCATGCTGCCAAAGTATTCGCTGTCGCGAAGCTTGCACGACAGGCGTATGTCAGGATTGAGCAACGAGATGATGCGAGCCGAGTGCTTGCCCACGACATTGACGATGCCCACCACGCCCGTTTGGTCCACCACACCCATCTCAGGGCGAATGCCGTCGGCCTCGCCTCGGTTGATTGTGATGTAGTTGTTGGTCTGGGCAATGCTATTGCTGATCACATGGGCAACTACAAAGTCAAAGTGTTGTAGCACAGGCTGGCTCTTGAGCGTGTCGGGCAACTGCATCTTCAGGTCGTTGACTCGAGCACGCAAATCGACAAGTTCCATCTCAAGCAGCGCATTGCGCTCTTGCAAGTTTTCGTTAATGCCCTTCAAGTGGAAGTAATCGGTCACACTGCTGATGCCCTCGTAGACGGTGGCGCACACGGCATTAGCCGAGGTCAGATAGACGCTCTGCTGATAGGGATTGTTGCGCACAAGCAGCACACAACTCAATATCAGATAGAGCATCAACACGAACCACGCGCTATGCTTTACAAAGAAATCAAGCAGATTTTTCATCTTCCAATTCCCCCTTTAGGGGGGTAGGGGGACTATCGCTTCAAGAACTGGAAAATCTTGTAGTTCTTCAATGCCACACCCGTACCTTTGGCAACAGCGTGCAATGGATCCTCGGCCACATGGAACTGGATGCCAATCTTGTCGGTCAGACGCTTGTCCAGACCGCGCAGCAATGCACCACCACCGCTCAGATACACACCGTTCTTTACCAAGTCGGCATACAGCTCGGGAGGAGTCTGTTCCAGGGCGCTCAGCACAGCGGCCTCAATCTTGCTGATTGATTTCTCAATGCAATGCGACACTTCCTGATAGCTCACGGGCACTTCCATGGGCAGGGCTGTCATCATGTTCGGGCCATGAACGATATAGTCTTCAGGCGGGTTGTCAAGCTCGGTCAACGCGCTGCCAACATTGATCTTGATGCGCTCGGCCATGCGCTCGCCAACCTTCACGTTATGTGCGCGGCGCATGTGTTCAACGATGTCGTTGGTCAGGTCATCACCGGCACACTTGATGCTCTTGTTGGTAACGATGCCGCCCAGCGAAATCACAGCAATTTCGGTAGTACCGCCACCGATGTCAATAATCATGTTGCCCTCGGGAGCCAGCACATCGAGACCGATTCCCAGTGCAGCGGCCATCGGCTCATATATCATATAAACGTCGCGGCCTCCGGCATGCTCACTCGAGTCACGCACCGCACGTATCTCAACCTCGGTCGAACCCGAAGGAATGCAAACCACCATGCGCAACGAGGGGGCGAACCAGTGGTTCTTGGCGCTCACTTTCTTGATGAAGCCACGCATCATCAGCTCGCAGGCATTGAAGTCGCCAATTACGCCCTCTTTCAACGGACGTACGGTGATAATGCCCTCGTTCTCTTTGCCCTGCATCTCGCGGGCGCGTTCACCAACGGCGATGAGTTTGCCGTTTTTGGCATCCATCGCTACTACCGAAGGCTCGTCAATAACAATCTTGTCCTTGTGTATAATGATTGTGTTGGCCGTTCCCAGGTCAATGGCAATCTCTTGGGTGAATGAAAAAAGTCCCATAAAGTTAGTCCTGAATTTTGTTTAACTTAAATGAAATAAATATTGTGTTGTTTTTCGTGTATTCTAATGCTTAAAGTGGCGGATACCAGTCATTACCATTGCCACGCCGTGAGCGTTGCAGTAGTCAATGCTCTCCTGGTCACGAACCGACCCGCCTGGCTGGATGACAGCGGTGACACCTGCCTCGTGGGCTATCTGCACGCAGTCGCCAAACGGGAAGAACGCGTCGCTTGCCATGACCGAGCTTAGCAGGTCGTGCCCAAACGAGCGGGCTTTCTCAATGGCCTGCTTCAGGGCATCCACACGCGAGGTTTGGCCCACGCCACTGCCCACCAGCATTTGGTCCTTGACGAGCACGATGGCATTGCTCTTGCTGTGCTTGACGATGATGTTGGCCATCAGCAGGTCGCGAGTCTGAGCCTCGGTGACAGCCTCGGTGGTCACTTGGCGCAACTCCTCTGGTGTCTCGACGTGTGTGTCACGCTCTTGCAGCAGGGCGCCGTTGAACACAGTGCGGCAAGTGGTCTTGGGTAACTCAACGTCTTTCATGACTAGGATCACTCGGTTCTTTTTCTGCTTGAGCACCTCGAGTGCCTCGTCGCTGTAACCCGGAGCGATGCACACCTCGATAAACACCTTGTTCATCTCCTCGGCAGTGGCAAGGTCCACAGGGCGATTGGTCACATGTACGCCGCCAAACGCGCTCACCGGGTCACCAGCAAGCGCAGCCCTGAAGGCTTCGACCAGCGTCGCGCGTGTGGCAAGGCCACAGGCGTTGTTGTGCTTCATGATCACAAATGTCGGCTCAGTGAAATCGCCAATCAGGTTAATCGCGGCATCGATGTCGAGCAGGTTGTTATAGCTGATCTCCTTGCCGTGCAGTTGCGTGAACATACGGTCAAAGTCGCCATAATAGTAGCCTCGCTGATGAGGGTTCTCGCCATAGCGCAACGACTTGCGGCCATCGATGGGCAAGCGCAAGGCACTACGGTCGTCACTGTCAAAGTAATTGAAGATGTGGCTGTCGTAAGCACTCGATACCCCGAAGGCCTCGCGTGCCAGCAAGCGTCGCTCGGCCAGTGTGGTCACCGCGTCGCCATGGCCACGGAGCATCTCAAGCAGCAGCCCGTATTGGCCTTTGCTGGCAACAATGGCAACGTCATTGAAGTTCTTCGCAGCGCCACGTATTAACGAAATGCCACCTATGTCAATCTTCTCGATGATGTCGGCCTCGCTGGCACCACTGGCCACAGTGGCTTCAAACGGGTAGAGGTCAACAATCACAAGGTCTATCTCGGGAATCTCATATTGAGCGATTTGCGCACGGTCGCCCTCGTTGTCGCGGCGCGTCAGGATGCCGCCGAACACCTTGGGGTGAAGAGTCTTCACACGGCCACCCAAAATCGAGGGGTAACCCGTCAAGTTCTCAACAGCATCGCAGGCGTAACCCTGCTGTTGGATGAATTTCTGGGTTCCTCCAGTTGACAGAAACTTCACGCCATGAGCGTTCAGCTCGTCCAGTATCTCATCGAGTCCGTCCTTGTGATAGACCGATATCAAAGCAGTCTTTATTCTTTTCAGTTCAGCCATGAAAAAAAGTAACCTAAATAGCTAGTTTATAGACTCGTATAGTGCCAACAAATAGCATGCGACAACCCTCGTGAGGTGGCCGCAGCGCCTAGTCAGGCAAATTGCAGTGCAAAGTTACTGCATTTTTGCGAAAGTCGAGGGCAAAACATGAAAAAATTATTTTTTATTTTTTAATCACAGTGCACGGGGCAGAACTAAAACCTATCGAACTACACGCTTATGAAATCGAGTCAAGCCAGTCGCGTAGTGCTTGCAGCAGTTGGCTGTGATACTTAAAGCTGGGCTTGATGCCCCAGCCATGACCGCCGGTGGGGTAGATGTGGACATTGGCATTGATGCCATGGCTCACAAGCGCCTCGTAGTAGCGGGCTGTGTTCAACACGGGCACATCACCGTCGTCGGCGCTGGCTGCAATAAATGCCGGTGGAGTAGAAGGGCTTACCTGCAGCTCATTGCTGTAACTAGCAAGCAGTTCCTGGCTGGGATGCTCGCCCATCAGGTTGCGGCACGACCAGTAGTGTGTAAACGATGGGTCGGTAGTGATTACAGGGTACAACAAAATCTGGAAGGCGGGACGCAGCGATGCCGGAGCATGGGTGGCGACAGTTGCTGCCAGATGGCCACCGGCCGACGACCCCATGATGCCAATGCGGCTCGGGTCAATATTCCACTCAGTGGCATGTTGTTGAGTCTGATGGATGGCCTCGTAGACATCCTCGGCAGGCACTTGATGGTGGCCGTGGGGAAGGCGGTAGAGCAGCACGATGGCGGCAATATTCTGGCTCGTAAAGTATTCGCACCACTCAAAACCCTCGTGATACATGGCCAGGCCACCATAGGCTCCGCCAGGGCAAATGATGACGGCACGTGTCGCATGACCATTCGAGCCCGAGGGGAGAAAGACATGCATCTGCGGACTGATGTCGCGGGTATTGTCGGGTGACAAGTGGTCATAATCCACGCCGTTGTCGGTAGGAGCACCATTGGGCCACAGCTGCAGCACGGTGTGAGCACCCAGTCGTTGAGCGTCCCAGGTGTGGCCGCTGGCGGGACGAAGGCAGCACAACAAGATGGCCACAATAAGAGCAATTCTTTTTTTCATAGGGCTGTTTCGGGAGTCTTGGACGACAAAAGTACTAAATCTTGTCCACTTATGGCAGAAAAAATGTAATTTTGCGACAGTTTTCTGAAATATTCGAAATGAAAAGAATCAAGAACCCTTGGGCCGACAAGGAAGGATACGACTGCTTTGGTTGTGCACCAGGTAATCCCATTGGGCTGAAAATGCAATTCTACGAGGATGGAGACGAGGTCGTCTCGACGTGGAAGCCTGGTACACACCACCAGGGATGGATTGACACCTTGCATGGTGGCATCATTGCCACGCTCGTCGACGAAACAGCAGCATGGGTCATCACTCGCAAAATGCAGACAACTGGCATGACCATAAGACTCAACATGCAATATCGTCGCCCTATCATGACTAATGCGGGTTGTGTCACCGTCAGGGCCCGAATCGATAAGAAGATGCGCAACTTTGTCACGATCGCCGTCGATGTGTTGGACGGCGAAGAGAAAGTGTGTGTGCAGGGCGAGGTGGTCTACTGCACTTTTGGTCCTGATCGAGCCCGTGAAATGGGATTCTTGGGCTGTGAACTTGAGGATTGAAAACAACAAAACCGCGATGATGGTCGCGGTTTTGATGTTTGATGGGTGGCGTTTGCGCTATTCGCTGGGCAAAGCACGGAAGCCCTCGCCCAGGATCTCGCTGCTCTCCATGATGTTGACAAACGCTTTTGGGTCAATTATGTGCAATACCGAGCGAAGTTTCAGCATGTCGCTGCGGCTGAGTGTCACATATACCATCTTGCGCTCATTGCCCTTGTACAGACCTGTACCCGTGAGGCAAGTGCCGCCACGTTCCAGATCGTTGATGATGTAGTCGCGAATGGCATCGGGCTTCTCGGTGATGATAAACATGGTGCGGTAGCTTTTCATGCCGTCAACCACCAGGTTGATGACCTTGCCCTCGATGAAGATGATGATGACCGAGTAGATGGGCAGGCGGATGTCGCCGAAAGCAATGAGCGTGCTCAGCGTGATGATGCCGTCGACAATCATCACCAGCGTGCCCAGCGAAATCTTGGTGTACTTGTGCAAAATCATCGAGATGATGTCTGAGCCGCCACTCGTCGCGCCCGAGCGGAAAATCAAGCCGATGGCAACACCATAAATCAAGCCAGCAATCACTGTGTTCAAGAAGTAGTCGGGCGAGAACCAGCCACCGTCGTGGGGAATGGGAACCATCGACGGATCGGTGGCAACCTGGCTAATGGGGCCGTCGGTAATCAGCGGGTTATATCCCCACCAAGTCTCGAGGGCAAAGGTGAATACAAATATCAGGATGGTCGACACGATCGTCTTCACGCCAAACTTCGGGCCAAGAATCCAGGTGCCTATCAGCAACAAGGGGACATCCATGCAGATGGCGTACAGCGAAATCTTCCATGGCCACACCGTGTTCAACACGTTACTTAGACCATAAGTGCCGCCAGGTGCCATCAAGTAGGGGTTGACAAACATCACATCGCCCACAACAAACAAGGCACTGCCTATCACCAGCAAGAAGTAGTTAAACACCTCTTGCTTCAACTTCTGTTTACTGTTAATTCCAATCATGTGCTCTAAATATTCTAGACCTTAACTCTCAACTCTTAACTCTTAACTTTTTCTCGCACCACCGGTAGGCATTGACAAATGCCTCCATCCATGGGGTCACTTCATCGTGGCGACGAGAAGCTGGATACCAACCGCACTGCCATGGGAAAATGGCGCGTTCCAGGTGAGGCATCATCGCCAGGTGGCGGCCATCACGAGATACCAAGCCAGCGATGCCCAGTGGCGAACCGTTGGGGTTGCCAGGATAGTCCTTGTAGCTGTACTGGGCCACGATGTTGTAGGCG